>JBBQTZ010000070.1:0-18766 GCA_038234405.1 Chitinophagales bacterium | reverse complement strand
CGTCACCTGCAAGGAGCTTAGGGGTTTGACAAAGTTTTCCAAGCTTCGGCCAAAACGGCAACGACATGAGCTAAACTGTTAACAACTCAGTTTACGTGGATAATCAACATGTCCGGTGAATAGTTCAGTGCTAACCCATCCTTGTCCAATCATGACAACAGGGAAACCCCGTGTACCGCCCTGTACTAACAGGGCAGGCTACCTGCAAAGGTAGCTGTTGGGAGGCGGGAGTAAGATTGGGCAAAAAGCGAACGGGTAGCGGTAATAGCTACTATAGGGGTTGTAACATTACCCTGCGGCGGAATCCGGCTAACGTGCTCATGGTCCGTTTCGTGCAAGAAAAATGGAAGAACTTCAATTTGGAGGGCAAGCAAATGATTGCAACTTTTTAAAAGACCGGATTTATCCGGTTAATAAAAAGTCTGTAAATGCGGCCTTCGGATCAGCAATGATCGTAAGGAAGCTTCTTTTGAGTATTGCGCAGGCAACACGGTAAGGTACATTTCCTTACACAGGTCTTATTGGTTCATTTGCAGCTATAAGGCATGTTATGCAATTTTGCATGGGTGAAACCGGTTACTGATATAAGAAGTGGCTTGAAATGGGCTTGAGCCGGATGAAGGAAAACTTTCACGTCCGGTTCTTAGGGGGCTGAAAAGGCAGCAATGCCCTTAGCTACCCTCTATCTTCGGCTGCAGTTCACTATCAGGTTCGGTTTCGGCAGGACAAAGATCGGTGGACATTTAGTTGTTATCTTGTACATTTGTTTTTCAGTCGGAAGCGGTTCCTGGCGGACGATTTTAAAATCCCCCAACATCGCCAAGCCCTATTCGTTGTGCGTCACTTTAGAGAAACTTTACAATTATGAAATTTAAAAGTATAAGACTTACTATTTTTTTGACAAGCTTTGCTTTTGGCATCTTTTTTTCAGAATGTTTTGGACAGAATAAAAAGAATAATTCCGCTAATATAAATGATAATAAAATCATTTATGAAACACCAGCTGTTTATGAACTAATGAATATTGCATTTGCATTGGCAGACACAAATAATTATTCAGGCAATCTCAATATTTATTACAATGTAATTGATACATCTAACTTATATTATAAAGAAGTTGTTGATTATTTTTCGCCTTATAAAAACCATAAACTAATCAAAGAATTAAATAAGCATTTGGATAAAAGTTTAATGCGATATATATACAATCTTCAAAAAGGATATAATTCACGTTCTATTGATAATAATATTAAAAGAAATATTCACTTTCCATTTTTCCGAAGATTGCTTTATGGTTTTAATAGTGTTAGCCGAAATACAATAGAGGATTTTGCCAAGACATCAAACTTTAAAAAATTTCATGATAATCACTTACCATTTTACCTAGAAATTTTGATAGATACCAAAAATAAACTAAATCTTAATAAAGTTCAACAATGGTTGGAAACTGAATTCCCCTCAAAATATGACAAATTTAATATAGTTATTAGTCCATTAATGAATGCCACACATTTCACAACAAACTTTTATTTTAAAGGGGACAAAACATCAATTATGTGGGTTTCAACAGGTTTAGGTTATGATACCAAAGTCTATTCTCAAACCCAAATTGCAGGTATTTATACAGGAGTAGTTTTTACTGAAATTGACCATAATTATGTAAACGCAGTTAGTGATAAATACAAAAGCGAAATTAATACAACCATGGGAGACACCAACAGAGAGAAATGGATTAAATCAGACGGAGACGGTAAATTTTATGGAAGTGGCTATAAAATATTTAATGAGTATATGACCCACGCTGTTTATTTAATTTACACAAGTACATTTTACTCGAAAAACGACCAAATAGTTATTGAAAATTCAAGAATAAAGATGATGGAGCAAAGAAGAAAATATCACAAATTTGGCGACTTTTATAGAAAATTAAATACACTTTACTTAGCAAAAAATGGTGGAGAAACAATTACAAAACTTTATCCAAAAATGCTTGAGTGGTGCAAGCAACAAAATTGAAAAAAGCGAACCGCTAACAAAAGTATTGCTGCAAGCAGGGCTTGATGAAGTTGTGCGACCTGAAAAGGTCATGATTGGATTGTTTTATACAGGCATCCGTAAAAAAAACCTACTCTTCCACGAAAAGTAGCTTACTGGTGCTGCGGTTTGAGTAATCGGGCGGTAATAAGTAACCGGGACAATGTACCGAGCAGTTGTAAAACTGGATGTTGATTTCCCTGAGGAAGTTTAGATAACCGATAAATTTATTTGGTATAGGGCAAAGCCGGGTGGTACAATATAATCGCAGGTAACAATATTGAGCGTACATTTTCGGCAATATAACCTCGAGGAAACCAATCATCAAAAAGCAATTTTAAATATTCAATTAAACCCTATATTGCTTTACATTTATATACTAAAAACCAACTCAATATTTATGAGAAAATCACTCCTCGTCCTGCTCCTTTTCAGTTACAAGATAATGGTAGCCCAGGATGCCATTACTTACCAAACTCCTCCCAAAGCAATTGCAGATCTGGCACTAGCCAACCCCACCCCTGCTGTTAGCTTTGATAGTAAAGGCAATTGGCTTTTAATAATGGAACGCAGTGCCCTTCCATCACTCGAAGAACTGGCACAACCTGAACTTCGCATTGCCGGCCTTAGAATAAACCCATTACTTTTTGCACCAAGCCGCAGTGCATATTTTACCAAACTTATTTTAAAGGAAGTAAACGGCACTAAAGAATTTGTTATCACCGGATTGCCTGCAAATTTAAAAGCAGCCAATGTAGATTGGAGTCCTGATGAAGATAAAATTGCCTTTACCAACAACAATGGCAAGGGAATTGACTTATATGTAGTGGATATTAAAACACATAAGGCAAGCAAACAAAACAAAGCGCAGGTAAACCTTATATTGGGTAATGCTTTTGAGTGGATAGACAACAATACTATCTATTACAAAGCAGTATCCAAGCCGCTTAATATGGCACCAGTAAAACCATTGGCACCCAATGGCCCAACGGTACAACAAAACCTGGGCAAGGTAGCTGCAAGCCCTACTTACCAGGATCTCATCAAATCTCCTTTTGATGAAGCGCAATTTGAGTTTTACGCCACTACACAATTAATAAAAAATGTGAATGGTAATGAAACCAATATCGGCAAACCTGCCATCTACAACAGCTTTGACCCAAGCCCCGACAAAAAATACCTGCTCATCGAAAAAATTGATAAACCGTTTTCTTACCTGGTTACGGTTAATGGCTTTAATAGCACCGTTTTAATTACCGACATAAATGGTAAAGAAATAAAACAACTAGCCAAATTACCCAGCAGCGAACTTACGCCTACCGGCAACGACAATACGCTAAATGCACCACGTGGCCATAGATGGATTGTTACAGATGCCGCAAATATTATGTGGATTGAACCATTAGACAGTGGCCTTATTAAAAAGAAAGTTCCGTTTCACGATGCTGCCTTTTCATTAAATGCACCTTTTAACAGTAGCCCAAAAGAAATAATTAAAACTGCTCAGCGGCTCAGTGGTATTAGCGCTGTTACCAGCGATTTGTATTTTATTACAGAAGCAAGCCGTGCAATGCACCGCCAAAAACTAAGTAAACTTCAATTAAGCACTCAACAGTTAACTGAGCTATACGATCGCAGTACAGACGATGCCTATAACGACCCTGGCACACCTGTTACAGATAAAAACAGTTTTGGCAAAAACAGTATCAAACTCATTAATGGCTCCCAAATTTGGATGAGGGGCAACGGTGCTTCTCCCAAAGGCGACTTGCCCTTCCTCAATAGTTTCGACATTAACAGTAAGGCAATTAAAACGCTATGGCGCTGCGAAGAACCTTACTATGAAACGGTTACCTCCATTCTCAATTTTGATAAACAGCTCATTATTACCAACAAACAAAGCCAAACAGAACCACCGAATTATTTTATTAGAAACATCACTGCTGCTACCGCTAGGGCAGTTACAAATTTCCCCGATCCGCAACCTGGCCTTAGGAGTATATCCAAACAAAAAATTAATTATAAACGTACTGACGGTGTAGATCTTACCGCAGATTTGTACCTGCCGAAAAATTACGATGTTACCCGAGATGGCCGATTGCCGGTATTTATGTGGGCTTATCCAAGAGAGTTTAAAAGCGCTGGCGATGCAGCACAGGTGCGTGGCAGTAAATACACATTTACCCGTATTGGTTGGGGCTCTGCAATATATTGGGCAACGCAGGGCTATGCAATTATGGACAATACTGAGTTTCCCATTGTAGGCGAAGGAGACAAACAACCCAACGATAATTTTATTGACCAACTAACCGCCAATGCAGAAGCTGCTATAAAAAAAATAACCGATATGGGTGTTGGAGACAGTAACCGCATTGCAGTAGGCGGACATAGTTATGGCGCTTTTATGACTACTAATTTACTTGCTCATACCAAACTATTTGCAGCCGGAATAGCCCGAAGCGGCGCTTACAACAGAACACTTACACCTTTTGGCTTTCAAAATGAAGAACGCACCTACTGGCAGGCTCCCGAAGTATATTTTAACATGAGCCCTTTTAGTTATGCCAATAAAATAACAACACCATTGCTAATGACACATGGCGAAGCAGACAACAATCCGGGTACATTTCCTATACAAAGTGAGCGGCTGTATAATGCCATCAAAGGGCATGGTGGCACGGTTAGATTGGTGCAGTTGCCCTTTGAAAGTCATGGGTATGCTTCCAAAGAAAATATTTTGCACATGCTTTGGGAAATGACGGAGTGGCTGGATAAATATACAAAAAAAGGTAGCAAATAATTAGTTGTATGCTAGCAACATTTGTCTTGTTTAAATTATTGACTTTCAGTTTCAATAGAATTGTAAACGCTGGTTTTAATTGAATATAAATAACTGACTTATCCAAAAGAATTGTAATGGTTCTGCATAAAACGTTTCAAATTTGAAACTAATATGTAGAACTTTTTTTTGTAATGGGCAGTTCATGTATGTATTTATACCGATTAAAAGTGTTCAATAATTGCCTTTTGTTTCGTAAATTCAACTTGCATTTTTATTCCGGTATTATTGAATGTACTTTTTAAGTTGGTCTAAAAAATAAGCTTAGGCAGCAAGGTTTAAAGTTGAAAAAAAAAAGGCTTAGCCTACAAGGTTGTACGTGTTCTGCTGAAAAAAATTACCTGCTTCCAACTTTTTCAAAAACATGGTTTTTACAAGATGCCTACATAAATCCAACTCTATTGAGCATAAAAAAGTTACTCTTAAAGTATGTGCTTTTTACAAATTTGTACTGGTGAATATATAGGTATAAAAAGCGAATAGCTTACAACAATTACAAACTGTGAGACTAGGCATAATAAAAAAATATTTTGATACAAAACTAATATTTATTGTTTATCAATAATTTTTTATTACGTTTGTAATCTAACTAAAACTTTTAAAATTATGTCAGAAACAAACAACCTCGTTTTTAAGGGCCTAAGAATTGTTGCTTGGGTGATATTTATTAGTTTATGTATTGAAGCTGGTGGCTTACTAGTAAATTTTATTTTCAGTATTTACAAACCTGAAATTGTACAAAATCTTTATCAAAAGTTAGACTTAAGTAAAATGTATGAAAGTAGTAAGTGGGCTTTTTTTAGTATGTATAGTTTTATACTGTTTATCTCTATTTTGAAAGCTGTTCTATTTTATGCAGTCATCGTATTAGTGAGCAAAATTGATTTGTCAAAACCGTTTAATAGTTTTGTTTCAACACAAATTTTACTAATTAGTTATTATACATTTTCTATTGGTCTTGTAAGTTACCTGGCCCGACAGTCAGCAAAAAATTTGATGCATCATGGGATTGTAGCCGAAAACTTAAACCAATTTTGGGCCGATAGTCAGGCATTTATTTTGATGGCGGCTGTTATCTATATTATTGCCACTATTTTCAAAAGAGGTATAGAAATTCAATCTGAAAACGACTTAACAGTTTAAACCATGCCCATAATAGTAAACCTGGATGTAATGATGGCAAGAAGAAAAATGTCTCTAAATGAGCTTTCTGATAAAGTAGGGCTAACCCTATCTAATTTATCCATTTTAAAAACGGGAAAGGCAAAAGCCATTCGGTTTAGCACATTGGAAAACATTTGTAAAGTATTAAATTGTCAACCTGCTGATATTTTAGAATATGTAAAAGAAGCTGAAGGGTAAATAATTTCTATCCCAAATATTTTAAACCACATTTGTAGTTAAAATCTATTATGTGGTTCTAACTACAAAATCCGGATGTAAGAATCCAACAAAATCAGGCTATTTATTGCTGCAATGTTTTAGTGAGTAATCATTATAGTAGTAATTTTAAAAAACGGTTAAAAAACAGCGCAATGCAAAAAATTACAACCACTATAACTTCAATCATATTTTTATTAAATATTTATGGGCAAACTACCACTAGAAGTTTGGAGATTTCTCATTTAACAGGCGACTTTTATGTTTTTACAACGTATAATTTTTATAAAGGAGAACCTATACCTTCAAACGGCATGTATCTGTTAACGAACAATGGCGTTGTATTGTTTGACTCACCTTGGGACACGACGCAATTTCAACCCTTGCTTGACAGTATAAAAAACAGGCACAATAAAAACGTTGTTCTTTGCATTGCAACTCATTTTCATGACGATAAAACCGCTGGACTTGAATATTATAGCCAAAAAGGAATAAAAACTTATACTACAACACAAACAGATGAGCTTAGCGAAAAGAATGGTAAAAAAAGGGCAGCGTATTTAATTGATAAAGACACTGTTTTTACTGTAGCGCAATACTCATTTGAAACTTATTATCCCGGACCGGGGCACACGGCAGACAATATTGTTATTTGGTTTGATAAAGAAAAAATTTTGTATGGCGGTTGTTTAATAAAAGGGGCTGAAGATGAAGACCTTGGGTATTTAGGTGATGCTAACATAAAAGCTTATGCATCAACAGTAAAAAACGTTCAAAAAAAATGTACGAATGCAAAGTTTATAATTATTGGTCATAGTGATTGGAGTAATACAAAATCTTTGAAGCATACTTTACAAATGGCAAAGAAACTAAAAAGGGAAAATATGCGTTAATGAAATGCGAAAGGTGCCTACATACTACTTAAATGATAATTTTTTATTAGAATACAAGGTTTCAAAATAAGGTTAAGTTAATTAATGTAATACAATATATTAAATAGTTACAATCTAATAAGCCATTGTAAAAAATTACTAAAGTTGCGTTTAGCAATCATTTAATTCTTTAAAAGTATTGTCAGTTTTGAGTTTGCTGTGGAATTATAATTAAAACGATTTTATTTTTTGAAAAACCGGAAATTTGTTACTAATTGTAAATCAGTAGCAATTAATAAGGATAAATAATTTATTTTCATAAAAAAATTTATGCGATACGTAAAAATTTTATTGATTATAGTGGTTACGTGTATAATTGTTTATTTGTTAGGGCCACATCCCTCCACACCAAATTACGTTACTAAAATGCCGGAAGTACCTGGCATAAATAAATTGGAAGAATTTGTTGCAGCAAATGAAGCTATGCACAAGCTTAGACCCAATAACGAGGCAAGAATAGTTTGGGCAAATGATACTGTAAAACAAAAAACAGCCTATTCCATTGTGTACCTGCATGGTTTTTCTGCTTCGCAGGAAGAAGGTAATCCGGTACACAGAAATATAGCAAAACAATTTGGCTGCAATTTGTATTTGGCAAGGCTGGCAGAACATGGCATAGATACCATAGAACAATTACTGAATCTTACAGCCGATAATTATTGGAGAAGTGTACAGGAAGCATTGGCTATTGGAGGGCAGATTGGTAACAAAGTGATTTTGATGGGCACTAGCACAGGTGGTTCACAAGCATTGCAATTAGCTGCTGCCTATCCTGATAAAGTGGCAGCATTGGTATTGTATTCTCCCAACATTGCTATCAACAATCCAAATGCCTGGATATTAAATAACCCTTGGGGCCTGCAAATTGCGAGGCTTGTAAATGGATCAAATGAAATTGTATCAACGGATGACCGGGCAATTTACAAACAGTATTGGAATAAACCGTATCGCCTTGAAGCTACTGTAACACTAGAGGAAATGCTGGAAAGTACCATGACAGAAGCAACTTTTAAAAAAATTAACCAACCTTTACTTTTACTCTACTATTATAAAGATGAGCAACACCAGGATGAGGTGGTTAAAGTAAGCGCAATGAAACAAATGTTTACAGAAATTGCTTCCCCTGAAAATATAAAACGGGCTGTTGCACTGCCAAATACAGAAAATCATGTAATAGCTTCTCCTATAAAATCAAAAGATGTTGAAGGCGTACAAAATGAAACAAGTAAATTTTTAATGGAAGTACTTCATTTACCGGCAAAATTGTAATGATTGGTAAATGAAGCTATTCAACCACATTTCATGCTTTTATTACTTCTTTTGCCCAGGCATCTTTTAAAGTAACAGTTCTGTTAAAAACTAATTTTTCGGTTGTGGAATCTTTATCCAAACAAAAATATCCTTTGCGTATAAACTGAAAACTTTTACCTACAGAGGCTGTTTGTAAAGATGGCTCAATATAAACGGTTGGTAATATTTGCAGAGATGCCGGGTTTATATAATCTTTAAAATCACCCTCCTCTGCTCCTGCATTTTCTACCATTAACAATCTATCATACATTCGTACTTCTGCCTGTAGTGCATGTGCTACACTTACCCAATGAATGGTACCTTTTAATTTTAAATTACTGGTATCTTGCCCACTTTTACTTTCTGGCAAATAGCTACAAAGTACTGTTGTTACTACACCATCGGTATCTTTTTCGCAACCAGTACATTGAACAATGTAGCCACTTTTTAAACGAACCATTGCACCCGGTGCAAGTCTAAAATACTTTTTAGACGGTAGTTCCATAAAATCTTCTCTTTCTATCCAAAGCTCTTTACCAAATGGCACAATTCTATTACCGAAGCTTTCATCCGGTCCATTTTCGCAAATTAAATCGTCGGTTTGCCCCTCAGGATAATTAGTAATGATCAGTTTTACAGGATCAAGCACTGCCATTACTCTATGCGCTATTACATTTAAATCTTCTCTAACACAAAACTCAAGCAAACCAAGGTCAATCATATTTTCTCTTTTTGCAATACCTATTTTATTGCAAAAATTACGAATGCTCTCGGCTGTGTATCCCCTGCGTCTCATACCACTAATAGTAGGCATACGAGGATCGTCCCAGCCATTTACATTTCCATCTTGTACCAACTCTAATAATTTGCGCTTGCTCATAACAGTGTACGTCATATTAAGCCTGGCAAATTCATATTGTTTAGAAGGAAAAATACCTAGTTTTTCAATCAGCCAGTCGTATAGTTCCCTATGCGGAATAAACTCTAATGTGCAAATGCTATGGGTAATTTGCTCTATGCTGTCGCTTTGGCCATGAGCAAAGTCGTACATTGGATAAATGCACCAGGCATCTCCGGTACGGTGATGGTGAGCATGTTTAATACGGTAAATGATAGGATCTCTCATGTGCATGTTGGTAGCGGCCATATCAATTTTGGCTCTGAGTACCTTTTCACCATCCTGGTATTTACCGGCTTTCATATCTGCAAACAATTGCAGGTTTTCTTCAATACTCCTGCTTCTGTAAGTACAGTTTGTACCGGGTGTGCCAGGTGTTCCCTTTAACGAAGCTATTGCCTCCGCACTCGAATCATCAACATAAGCAAGCCCCTGCTCAATAAGTTTTACAGCATAAGCATGCAACTGAGTAAAATAATCACTTGCATATAATTCGTTGGCCCAGGTAAAACCCAGCCATCGCACATCTTCTTTAATGCTTTCAACATATTCAGTTTCTTCTTTAGCAGGGTTGGTATCATCAAAACGAAGATTGGTTTTTCCACCATATTTTATCCCTAATCCAAAATTAAGGCAGATGCTTTTTGCATGTCCAATATGTAAATAACCATTAGGTTCTGGAGGAAACCGGGTAAGGATATTCTGGTACTTTCCACTATTTAAATCCGACTCAATTAATTCTTCTAAAAAGTTCAGGCTTTTTTCTTCTGTCATCATTTTTTAATTGTGCTGCAATGTACAAAATCTGTTTTTACTTAAAATTATAAATACGTTGATTAACCTCAATAAAATGGTGATACGCAACATAAAAAATGCCTCTGTACAACTAAGTACAAAGGCATATATTAAATAGATTTCATTAAGCCAGGTTTCTACCCATTTTACGTAAGTACACAGCGTGCGAAATAACAGCATGTCTCATTTTTTTAAACTCAACGTATTTTACATTAAAATCATTACAGGTTTGCTTTATAATTTTACTTATTGCAGGATAATGAATATGCGAAATTTTAGGAAATAAATGATGCTCAATCTGAAAATTAAGTCCACCTACCAACCAACTTAGCAACTTATTGTTTGTAGCAAAATTAGCTGTTGTTTCTACCTGATGTATTGCCCATTCATTTTCTATTCTGTGAGTTTCTACTGCCGGTACAGGAAACGATAAATGCTCTACAGTATGTGCCAACTGAAACACAATACTTATTACAAAGCCTGTTACCATGCTTGTAATAAGAAAACCAATAACCCATGGCACAAAACCAACTGTAATAATTGGTATAACCATAAAAAATATTGCGTAGGCAACTTTTGCAGCCCAAAAACCAATATGTTCTTTCACAGTCATTTTTGTTAAAGCAACTGATCCAATTTTTTTAGAAAAATATTTTTTATAGTCTGTTTGAAAAACCCAGATAAGATGTAATAATGTGTACAGGAACCAAACATAATAATGTTGAAAACGGTGCATCTTGTGATACTTTTGAGTAGTGCACATGCGTAAGAATGGCTTTATTTCAATATCATCATCCACCCCATCAATATTGGTATAAGTATGGTGAATGATATTGTGTTTCATTTTCCACATTATATGGCTAGCTCCTAAAAAGTTTACAGAAAAAGCCGCAAACTGATTTACAGTTTTACTTTTACTAAAACTACCATGCCCGCCATCATGCATTACATTGAAACCAATTGCGGCTGTAAAGCAGCCGAGTAAAACACATTCTACTATTGCAAGCCATACCGTAGGAGTAAAATACACAAGGTGAACATACAATGCTACATAAGATGCGAAAAAAAAGATTGCCTTGAAAAACAAACCAAAATTACCCGTGGATGATTTATGGTTTTCTTCAAAATACATATTCACCCTCTTTTTTAATTCCTGGTGAAATGTACTGTTTGTGTTGATAAATTTTGGTGTAGCCATTTTATTGAATTAAGATGTAAAATTACAAGTTTTATTGAGAGGTAAATGTATTTTGTTTAAGTGTAGCATATAAAAATGCCCACATTTAAAATAAACAAAATAAGTAAATGATAAAAATCCGATACAATAAATACCAATTAGGTATTATGCTGTACAATAGCATCAAAACCAGAAAGACCTATTATCTTTTTACTGATAAATCCTTCTGCATATTGTACACCTATCATTTTTCCAAACATTTTTGCCCTAAAAATTATACTCTCTAAAAAGTCAGGGGTTGAAATATATGTTTGAGGTTCATTTAAATCGGGATTATAAAATTGGGTTCCATAAGCCTTTATAGCTTCAATTTTGGCATCCATAACAGCAGATATATCAACTACAAAATCTGGATGAAGGTACCTGTCTTGTATATAATTAAATACGTATTTAGGCCTCCATGCAGCTTGAATTTCTCCATTTAAAGTTGTTTCGATTTTAGAAAGCCCGGCCATAAAAGTTGCATCATACATAAGCGCTGCGCCTTTTCCATGATCCGGATGCCTGTCTTCTGGTGCATTGCATAAAATAATCTCTGGCCTATACTTACGGATAGCAGTTATTACTGCAAGCTGGTGTTCTTTATCATTTATAAAAAACCCATCAGCCAATGAAAGGTTTTCTCTTGCATCAAGTTGTAAAATTTTAGCTGCATTTGCTGCTTCTTGTTGCCTTGTGGCTACAGTGCCTCTTGTACCTAATTCACCTTGTGTTAAATCTACAATACCGGTTTTTTTTCCATTTAATTTTTCAATTAATAACACGCCGGCGCAAGATAGTTCTACATCATCCGGATGGGCGCCAAAGGCTACAATATCTAATTTCATAAATTATTTTATCGTTTTTAAAAGAAAATTTAACTAACAGTAAAATTACCAGAAGGTGTAAAGTAGTAAGGTAAAATTTTATCTACACTTTAACACAAATTTTGAATTTAAAGAGTGGCAGGTTTTTCACCTATAGCATTAAAAACATTGCAGATGAATAATTCAGGATACTTTTGGTGAAAAAATATAAAACTATTTTAACCTAAAAAATGTACAAAAAAATTTGCTGTGCATCCTTTGTCAGCCATTATAGATTTCCCTTGCAAAAGCAGGGGCAAATCGCACTAAACAATAAATTTTTAGATTCTGTATCCATACATTCTTTCTACTTCTTGTACTATTTTTTCCATTTCAGCTTCTTCCCCGTTTTTATTATAAGGCTGCTTTAGATTGGTACTAAAGAAAAATGCTACTGTTTGATAAAATCTTGCTAAAAACCCACCTTTATATTCTTTGATAATTTCATAACAGTTATTGCCCGTTTCTCTGTTAATTAATTTCATTAATACTTTACCCTGGTAGATAGATAAATTGGTAAGAGGATCTGCAAATTCTTTTTTTAATTCCTTTTCCCTGGATTGAATGTACTTTTTTCGATCTTCGGATTTAACTATACTTACCAAATGTACATTTACGTCATTCATAACCAAACCGGCTCGTTTTGCATAAGGAAAAGTAACATAAATGGCATTGCGTAACCTTGTCCATTCTGCACGTGCCCTACGTTGTGCATCTGTAAGCCTTGTATAGAGGCTAACATCTACGAGCGTTTTAGCTTCAATTGTATCGCCAAGATAAATTATTGCATAGGTTGTGAGGGTGTCGTTAGTGCCTGTTTGAGCAGCTACATTTACCGGCTTCATCGCTAACTGCAAAGCAATAAAAATTAAAACCAGTATATAGTATGTCCGTTGCTTTATCATTTATATTGTAAATCTACAAAATCTCATTATTGTAAAGGGTTGAGACTTATTTTTTTTTAAATTTATAACATAACGATATTATAAGCACCTGATTGCCTGGTACTAAGCGTTGATACCAGGTAATATACCATCAATTAGCCAGTAGAAACATGTAGAACAATGCTATTGAAGTTACTATAAGCATAGTACCTGCCTGTAATTTAGATAGTTTTGCCCTTTTATTTAAACTAATTAAAAGACCTACAGCCATTACTATCAGCCCAATCCATACCAAATTTATATAGGGAAATACGTACGCCTTTAGGGTAACAAAATCTATCAAACTATCAGATTCCTTTACACCAATTTTAATTTTAGTTTTATCATTACTTACGCCAGCAAATTTCACAAATAAATTTTGTGCATATACTGTATCATCAATTTGCACAACACCTAAACTATCAATCATCAACATTGGCGATGCCACATATTGCATGCTATCCTGAGAAAAAAGCGTAAGTGCTGCCATTACAGATGGACCGGTGGGTACTATCTTAAATTTATTTTCTGTTGGATTCTTTATGATATTGTCAAGCTTAATAAAACCTTTACTGTAAAAAATAGTGTCACCTTTTTTTACTTCATGAATTTTAAAAGTAGCAGTATCTGCCTCTCTATCAGGATTAAGAGCATAAGATATATAGGTGAATACATCATGCGTAAGGTAATTTTTTGTATCGGGATTGCTACTCATGTTGTTATCCTTCATAAGATAAACATCAGGAATCAATTCAAATTTTTCGGTAACCTTTTTTGTTTCAGCATCTTTTCGCTCAAATAGCAACTTATAAAATCTACGCCCCTTTTCATTTCCAGAGCTATCATGTAAGTAGGTAACTTCATAATCGCCCATTCGGTTTGGTACCTCACGAATTAAATTAATATTTTCGGCAGGGTTATCCTGTTGTTTTGTTAAAGGATCGATGCCCATTGGCAGCGCAAAATTTTTAAATTTTTCTTCACTAATCACTTTTTTATTACCGGCAGATATTAGCATACCTGCAATCATTACTGCAAATCCAATATGTGCTACTGAACCGCCAGCCGATTTAAGTTTTCCATTTAATCCTGTAAATATGTAAGCAGCATTAGAAAATACAGAATAGATGGAAGCAAATAAAGCCAAATAGACAGCTATTAAAAACCCTATGCCTTGTTTTTCGTATTGAACAGGGTACAAATACACTAATAAAAAAACCACCACCAATGCTGCGATGGTTGGTAACGCAATTTTTTTAATCCAAAAAGATGCAGCGGTATTTTTATATTTCAAATATTGAGTTATAGCGCTTAAAACACCAATAATAATAGCTACCAGCACCATCACTTTATTGTAACTAAATTCCACATCTTCAGGTGGTGCCAGTTTGGTTCCAAATACAGAATTAATTACTGGTAAAGAGGTTTTTGCTATGATAAACAAGGAGGATAAGAAAAAAACCAGCGATCCAATAAACATCCAAAATTCTCTGGAACTGGTAGCTTCTTCTTTTATTAGTGCAGGTATTTTTTTTAGGTTGATAAAAAACAGGGTAAACGAAGCAAAAACAAAAAATAACAGAAAAGAAAAAATTAGAATGTTCATGGCTTTACCAGCTTCTGTAAATGCGTGAACAGATGTATCGCCTAAAATACCGGTACGTGTTAAAAAAGTAGAGTATAATACAAATAAGAAAGAAAGCATTGCAAACAGGTAGCTAGCACGCAACGAGTGGCCGGTTGCTTTGTATATTACCATGGTGTGTAATCCGGCTATTAGAATTAGCCAGGGCACCAACGAGGCATTTTCTACAGGATCCCAAGCCCAATAACCGCCAAATGAAAGCGATTCGTAGGCCCATTTACCACCCATCATAATACCTACACCCAATACACACGCACTAAACAAGGCATAAGGGATTGCCTGCTCTACCCATTCTCCAAAGCGTTTACTTTGAATACCGGCATAGGCATAGGCAAATGGTACAATAGTAGATGCAAAACCTAAAAACAAGATTGGAGGGTGTATCACCATCCAATAATTACGGAGCAATACATTTAAGCCAATTCCATCTTTTATAAGTGAAAGATAATTTGCCTGACCAAAAATAGGACCACTAATTTCATTTCGGGTAAGTACAAAAGGACTGTTACCTATTTTAGTACCAAAAATATAAATACCCATGATCATCATAGATAAAAAAACCTGGGCAATACTGATAACAGTCATAACAGGCGCTTCCCATGTTTTGGCTTTTCTAATTAAAAAAATACCTAGTACAGAGTGCCAGATAGACCAAAGTAAAAAACTTCCGCTTTGATCTTCCCAAATACTGGCAAAAAGATACTTGAATTCTAATTCTTTAGAAGTATGCTTGTAAGCAAACAGATACTCTATAAGATGGTTACTGCACAAGTAAAAAATAGTGCCAAATATGGTGAATACAGCGAGTACCTGTAAGTAAAAACTAATTCGTGCAAATTTTAACCATGTTAATTTTTCTTCCGGATTTTTTTTATTGGCAGATATTGCAAATGCAACGGTAGCTAGCAAAGAGGATATAAACCCTACTAAAACAAAAAAATGCCCAATTTTCCCAATACTTAAATGTTCACCTTCAAATTCCATCTGTGTAAATAATTTATACTTAAAATATATCTTAAAAAGTATTTAATCTTTAATATTAAATGCTGCATTTCGTTAATTAACAACCATTTTCTCTAATTGTTTTTTATCATCTTTATATTTACTAGGGCATTTTAGTAATATTTCACTACACTCAAAAACTTCCCCTTTCATTTTTCCTTTTAAAACTACCCGCTCACTTTGCTCAAGTTCGGTGGGTTTTGTGTTGTGATAAACAACTTTAGTAGTACCACCAAGGCTATCTACAGCAGTAAAAGATAAATAATTAGGGTTATTTGCAGGGTTATATTCAATGGGAACAGTTTTATCTAGTTTTGCAATTAAATGTACATATTTACCTTGCTTTTCTTTTGCAGAAGATATAGTATCATAAGTAGAAAAATCTGCAGAAAACATTAACAATCCAGCAATAGCAAATGCAATTACTACCAATAAAACAATGTGCGTTTTTTTCATAAAAATATTTTTTTTTGCATCGCAAAGTTAATGTAAAACGGTGGGTAAGCTATTCATTTGTTTAAGCAGAATTGCTAAATAAAACCAAAAATTACCGGTAATTCTTGTACCACTTAATAAACGATTTTCTTATATAAGTTAATTATTTTTTTAAGCAATCATGTGTTGCCTTAGCTCGGCTTATATTTGCAATCCATTATCAGTAAAATTGCCGGTAATTTTATTAACAACAGCATACAATGACAGATATCACCCAATTTGATCCCAACTCAGTAGGTAACCCTAACAACAATATTTTTGGCTTGCCTTTTGGCGAAGAGGAAGCCAGATTGGTAATTTTATCCGTACCATGGGAAGTTACAGTAAGTTACAACGCAGGCACTGCAAGAGCCCCCGAACATATTTTTAAAGCAAGCTTACAGGTAGATTTGTTTGATCCTGAAATTAAAGATGCCTGGAGGCAAGGTTATTTTATGCGTAGCAGCGATAAAAAAATATTAATGAAAAGCGATTACCTGCGCAAAGAAGCTGAACTATACATTAATTATATAGCGGAGGGAGAAGATGTTAATAATAACAAATTCATGTGCAAAACACTTAAAGAGGTAAATGCAGGTGGTATTTATTTAAACAATTGGGTATATGACCAAACCAAAGAATTGATGGCAGCAGGTAAATTGGTTGGTTTATTGGGTGGAGACCATAGTACACCGTTGGGATATTTTAAAGCAATTGCAGAAAAACATGGCGACTTTGGTATATTGCAAATAGATGCACATTGTGATTTAAGGAAGGCCTACGAAAATTTTGTTTATTCACATGCCTCAATTATGTACAATGCTTTGGCAGAAATTCCTGAACTTAAAAAAATAGTACAAGTTGGTATTAGAGATTATTGTGAGGAAGAGTGGGATTATATTAAAGCAAACAAAGAACGTGTTAATACATTTTTTGATAGTAATATAAAAGAGCGTTTGTATGAAGGTGATACCTGGCAAAATATTACAGATCAAATTATAGAACGGCTGCCACAAAAGGTTTTTATAAGTTTTGATATTGATGGGCTCGATCCCAAGCTTTGCCCACACACCGGCACACCTGTACAAGGTGGTTTTGAAACAGAACAAATATTTTATTTATTCAAAAAACTGTTGAGAACAGGCCGTCAAATTGTAGGGTTCGATTTAAATGAAGTAGGCATTAGCAGAGAAGAATGGGACGAAAATGTTGGTGCCCGCTGTTTATTTAAACTGTGTAATTTACTGATAGCTTCTAATCCGCAATAAACACTTTACCAAGGCTGCTTTTACAAGCAGCCTTGTTTTTTTAATTGTATTTATAATAGTATGAAATTCACTATTCTATTAAAAGATAATAACAACGAAATTGATGCCGCTATTTGCAGGGCTTTACTATTATTATCGTTTTTGGTTACATTTTTATATAAAAATGAATTGAACCCTACCTTAAATTTGTTGATGGGGTTGGTGCTGCTAACCGCTGCAATTTTTACAAAATATTTATTATTTCAACTGCGTGTTAAAAAAATTATACTACTTAGCATGGCAGCAATTATTTTACTAATAGCCACTGGTACATTTACTTTTTCTTTACTGTTGTTACTTTTTGGAATGCTAACAAACCTGCTACACAAAACACCTGTAATTACAATTGATGCTACAGAAGTAAGAATAAATAAAGTATTAAGTAACAAAGGATATAGATGGGCAGAATTTAGCAACATTATCCTAAAAGATAATTTGCTAACCATCGACTTTGAGGACAATAAAATTTTGCAATTAGAAGTAGATGAAACTGCAAAAAGTATAGACGAAGGAGCATTTAATACATTCTGCCATGGTTGTTTACAACGATAGTCTATAAATTTTTATACCAATATTGCCCCATATTTACCTGCTGCTGAAAGCCCATTACTTTTAAAAAAGCAAGATGACTTTTATTGAAAACATTTTTATACACAATTTTTTTAACACCCTTTGAAATAAGAAAATCCCTTTCTTTTTCAAATATAAAACGACCTACTTTGTAATCCCGGTAGCGAAGTAAAGTATAGTTTAAGATGATTTCAGCATCACCATCACCATTTATTGAGGCACTAAACATATTGGCCATTACCAGATCTCGAAGTACAACAAAATTGAGGTTATTTTCCATTTCGGTAGCTTTAAATGCCGGAAAAAAACCAGTAATATCAGCACTATAAAAAGCCAGGAATTTATTCACTAGTTTCTCCTCCCCTTTAAATTCAATGAGCTCAAAATTTTCTTTTCGGGTGTACACTTTCCACAAATAAAAAACATTTAACGCTAATAAAATTACATTGGTTATTAATACTGGTATAGCCTGTAATATACTGCCATAAAGTATAAATGCGATATTTCCTCCAACGCTAAACCACCTGAACTTTAAATCGTTGTTTACCAATAAGGCAATAATTAATAAAAAGGAAGCGACATAACCAAACAAAAC
>JBBQTZ010000069.1:0-18784 GCA_038234405.1 Chitinophagales bacterium | reverse complement strand
TTATAGAATGTATACTTGATACCTTTTTGGGTTGTCTCAAATTATCATTTGCAGCTATTACCAATGTTGGTGGGTACATCTTTGGTAAAACAAAATAGCTAACCAACCAAGTCAACAGTATGAAAAAATTTATTGTAACATTTTACCTGCTCACAATAGTATGCTTTACAGCCCAGGCACAAACAACTACAACCAGCAATTCTGGCAAAACTGAAACAGGCTTTATCTCCTTTAAACTTAAAAACAACAGCCTGTTACCCACCAAAATAACAATGATTAGTTACCGCCCCGATGAAACGGGCAATGGTACTAATGGGTTTATGATGGCGCCCTATGGTACAAAATCTTTCCGGTTTCCGGAAGGTAGCCGTATTTATTTAGCCAACAATAATCAGGTTAATACGGTAATGAGTGGTGCAAGCATTACAGATCAGCCACCATTTTTACTGGTTAATGCATCAAGTGAAGG
Organism: Chitinophagales bacterium; assembly: GCA_038234405.1. Lineage (GTDB taxonomy): Bacteria > Bacteroidota > Bacteroidia > Chitinophagales > Chitinophagaceae > Ferruginibacter. The sequence goes on along the minus strand of JBBQTZ010000069.1, from coordinate 18,315 downwards.
CAAAGTTTTTTTAATCAAATAATCTAGCTGTCGTAAAGGAGGTTTAGTGGCAATCTGACACACTTTTTACTTGTCTCAAAACACCCTTTGCAACCATCAGCACTTTTACCAGCAATAGTTTTGCCTATCAATCAACCAAAAAAAAAATCTATGAAGAAGTTTATTAGTATTGTGCTTGTTTTAATTGCAATGGCTTCCAAAGCACAGTTGGTATCGTATACACCATTAAATGCAGATTTTGAAAACAACATTACCATTCAGTTTAACCTTAACCTGAGTAAAGGCGAAAAAACTACTGGCTTGCTAGGTGTAACTGATGGCTTGTACCTATGGGCAGGTGCAGGCACAACAGCCACCAACGCTTTTGAGTATAGCCCAAAAGAGCAATACAATTTTAATGCCTCGGTAAAGGGCGGTAAACTAACCTCCCTTGGTGGCAACCGCTGGCAAATAACCCTACTCCCAAGAATTTATTTTGGTGTGCCTGCCGATAAAAAAATATTGGTATTGGGTTTAATTGTAAAAAATGCTGCTGGTACAGCACAAACTGAAGCTATTGTGTTACAACAAGGGAATACCGCTTTTTTAAACGAAGTAGTTATTATTGCTAAAAAACCTTTTATAGAACAGCAGATTGATAAAACAGTAGTAAACGTACAGGCAGATATCAATGCTATTGGCAGCACTGCTTTTGAAATATTACAAAAAGCACCGGGCATTAGCATTACCGGCGATGACAATATTAATATGAGTGGCAAGGCTGGCGTAAATGTATTGATAGATGGCAGGCCTACGCAAATGAGTAGTAAAGAACTGGCTAATTTTTTAAGGGGTATGCCGGGTAGCACTATCGATAAAATTGAACTTATTACAAACCCTTCTGCCCGTTTTGATGCACAGGGTAATGCCGGTATCATCAACATACGATTAAAGAAAAATAAACTGAAGGGTACAAATGGTAATATCACAACCGGTTACACACAGCAAAAGCATTATCGTAGCAATGGATCTATTAATTTAAACCACCGGCATGGTAAAATAAACACTTTTATAAATGCAGACATAAACAATAACCTGCAGCATACAGATGGAGTAATCAGCAGGTTGGTTACAACTAATAACAGCACCAAAACTTTTAATAATACTACTGTAGATAAAGACAGAAATATAAGCAACAATATAAGGGCTTGTTTAGATTTTTACCAGGATAAAAAAAGCACGTTTGGCATATTGTTTAACAGCAATGGCAACTGGAATCCGTTTAACACACCGGGAAAAACCAGTATCAGCAGTAATGGTTTAATAGATTCATCTCTGCAAACAACCAATGATAATTTGTATAGAAACCGCCGTTACAATACAAACCTTAACTACAAGTTTGAAGATACCGTTGGCAACGAACTTAATATTGATGCTGATTATACCAATTTCAACAATACCAATACTACTAAACTAGGCACTACTTTTTTAGATAAGTTCAACCGTAATTACAATTTTACAGCCAACGAACTTGCCGTTGCCACCAAAATAAATATTTACAGCATAAAGGCAGATTACAGCAAGCAACTAAAAAAATTGAATGCTAAAATAGAAACCGGGCTAAAGCTGAGTAACGTGCAAACCAATAATGATTTGTACGCTACTGTTTTAATGGCAGGTATAATTAGGGCAGATACCGGCAGAAGCAATCTATTTGAATACAGCGAAAATGTATATGCAGCCTACATAAGTTATGGCCAGCAAATTAAACAATTTGAATACCAGATTGGGCTGAGGGCAGAGCAATCTGTTGTAAAAGGGCTATCTACCAATTTAAAAAATACAACCATTAATAACCCCGATACCAGCTATTTGAATATTTTTCCTACTGCATTTTTAAGCTACAAGCTCAACGATAAAAATACTTTTGCCATGAGTTATAGTAAACGAATTAACCGGCCAGATTATCAGGCGCTCAATCCCTTTGAAACTATTTATGATATTTATACCAGCGATAAAGGCAACCCATTTCTACGGCCGCAGTACACCAATAATGTAGAGATTAAATACACCTGTCGCTATGCAATAAATGTGGCATTTGGCTATAATTTCACTAAAGATTACAGCCAAACTATTAGCAGGCAAACCGGCGAATTAACTACTGCTACCATTGATAATATTGGTACACTAAGCAATACGTATATTAACATTAGTAGCCCGCTACCCATTAATAAATGGTGGGATGGATATGTAAATATCACCGGATTTACCAACCATTACAAAGGCAAACTACCAGATGGTATACTTGATCAAAAAGCAATTGGAATGAACTACTACATTCAAAATAATTTTAAGCTTGATAAAGGTTGGGGCATACAATTGAGTAGCTGGTACAACTCACCAACTACCGAAGCAATTTTTAAAACCAGGTGGCTTGGTAGTGTAGATGCAGGCGTAAAGAAAACGTTGCTTAAAGAAAAGGCAAGTATCCGCCTTACCATGCTCGATATTTTTAATACACAGCGCTTTGAGCAATCCGTGCAATTTGCTAACCAAAATTTTAGTTACCGCCGTAAGTGGGAGAGCAGGGGGCTACGGTTGCAATTAAGCTGGCGATTTGGCAAAACAGATTATAAGGCAAGGGATAGAGAAACTAATCAGGATGCAAATAGAATTAAAGTAAAGAGTTGATTAAACCTGGCTTAATAAATTCTATAGTTTACAATGTATTTTACTTTAATTGCCACTTAATTTGATTTAGTCAATTGCGGTTTTAAAAACGTTTTAGATATACCGATTGGATTTTTAAGTTAGTCCGATCGATATTTACCAAAGCCTGCCCACAAAAGTTTAGTATAAATTTAAGCCAACACTCTTTGGCCTAAAATGACATTCAGTTTGGTGTTACTTCATTATCAAACCAAGCTTTAGCAGTTGAAATAGCCACGAGTTTTTTCAAAAGCAAAAGCTGGGTTTACAAAAATTAAAGTACAGAAAATAGTAGGGTTGTTGGGGGGATGAAGTAAATAAAAAAAAGCCCCATCCCTGGGGCTCTCATTATCCAAACAATCCATAAAAACAAAAGCTCTTCTTCGTTAGGCTACGATTTTTGAACCTTGGTTTGCTGTATAATGATTAAAATCTTGGACACCTTACAGCTTCTTTACTGCTATTGTCTCTGTTAATATATTTTTGATAAGATATGGCCATTTCAAAACCGCCTCTTCCTCCGGTAGCTGTGGTTAATTGTGAGATATTTGCATCGTAACTTACAGAGATAGCTAATGGTCTCATTTCTACTTTTGCCATTGGTATAAAAGCATCTTTCCACCTGATAAAACCACCTGCATGTATTAAATATTTGGGGTCAAAACTATCATCTAATTTATGAGTGTACATCAAACCACCAATTACCTGTGTATTTGGTCCTTGCTTAATATAATCTGCATGAAATGTAACGTAAGCATTTTCAGAAGCATTCATTCTTGCACCTGCTGAGTAAACCCATTTAGGTGCCATCACTAATTTTGAATCTCCATAAAATGAAATATTAGATGGTTTATTAAAGTGGTGATATGCTATGCCTACAAAAATATTATCATCTTGATTTTCTCCTATTTGTGTATTAAAACTCATACCTGCTGTACCATCAAAATAGCTGTAAGATGGGTTGGTAAATGTTTCACCATCTGCAAGGTTGCCATTATATCCTGTACCATCAAACTGGCTATTGGTAGTTACTTTGCTTCTATCTAAACGACGCTGTACCAAACCACCCATAAAGCCTAAGGATAAATACATATTCCGGTCTTCACTCAAAGATTTATGGTAATTTACTGCTGGTAATACATGCGTTGACGTCATGGCTACGGTACCTGCTTTATCATATAGTACCTGGCCACCTATGGTTAAAAAATCTTCACTTTTACCAATTGGTAATTTGTACTCAGCATTTAATGAAGTGGTTTGATAAGGTACTGTTACACTCTGCCATTGAGTACGGTAAACAGCCTGTATTCTTAGATCCCCGGTAAATAACCCGGCCAATGCAGGATTGCGTAATAATGGTGCTTCAAAAAATTGTGAAAAATGAATATCTTGAGACTGTACTGTGATGGTGGCAAAAAGGAGTATGATGCCCCACACATATTTGTGTAGTACGGTTTTCATAAAATTGGATATTTGTTTTAGTGTTCGGATTGTTTGACCTGCGTCATTTATATAAACGCCTGCAGATAAATTTTATTACTTTAATAATAAAATTTTTCCACTAAAACTTAATAAATTGTTATTGTTACAGATATACTCAATCACATAAACATACGCTCCTGTATCAGCTATCTGTCCCTTATATCTGCCATCCCAGCCAGCACTTTTATTATTGGGTAAAAAGCTGCCATTTTGAAAAACCAATTCTCCCAGCCTGTTAAAAATTCTAAATGATTGAATTTTAAAAACACCCGCACTCATGGGATAAAATACATCATTTAAATTGTCGTTGTTTGGCGTAAAAGCGGTAGGTATAAATAAATTGCTTTTATCGCAGGTTAGTAGCACGTTTACTTCATCAAAGGCAGTACAACCACCATTGTTTGTAACGGTAACTTTATAGGTAGTATTAAATTCGGGAGTTGCAATAGGGCTTGGGCATGTAGTACAATTTAAATAAGTAGAAGGCGACCAAAACCAGCTAACCACATCAGGCGTATTTTGGATAGTTATACCAACCTGTTTTTTATAAAATATACTTTTATCATCACCTGCATTTACAGTTGGGTTATTAAATAATTGAAGATCAACTTCGGCGCTATCGTAAAAGCATTTGAGGTCATCAAACCCAACTACTTTGTATGTTGTACTACTGGCAGGAGAAGCAATTGGGCTATTCGTAACTGTTGTGTTTAACCCGGTTTGTGGTGTCCAGATATAATTTTCGGCACCTGTTACTTTAAATTGTACAGATTTACCGGCACACACGGTATCTATAGCCGGTAAGCCTGTAATAGTAAATGGTTTTTTTACAATAATATTAATCGTGTCAGATTTTTCGCATCCATCATTTGTAATGCCCCTTAAAAAAAATGTGGTGTTATCAGCAATGGTGGCAATTGGATTATTACAATCATTACAGCTTAAAAGTGATGCAGGTTGCCAGGCGTAAATATCTGTACCTGTTGCTTGCAATTGAACAGGTATACTTTGACAAATGGTTGTATCATTGCCTGCAAATGTTGTAGGAAAAGCATAAATAAAAACAGTTGTTTTAGCAGTATCTGTACAGCCACTGCTATTGGTAGCCGTAAGTACTACCGGGTAGTTGCCTGTTGCTGTATATTGCTGTGGCGCTGCATTTTGTACTGCTGAACTATTGCCATTACCAAACTGCCATTGCCACTTTATAACAGACGTATCTGTAGAGGTAAGGTTTGCCTGCAAAAGAACAGATGCAGGGCCACAAAACGCATTATTGCCAGTAATGTTAATTTGAGGTTGTACTACTGTTTTAATAAATTGAGGTTTTATAAGTGTATCTAAACAGCCAAATATTGTACGTATAATTAAGCCAACATCATACAAACCTGTAGCTGTATAATTATGGCCTGGGTTTTGAACGGTGCTGCTTGTGTTATCACCAAAACTCCAATTGAAAGATACAATAGGGCTGCCTGAAATGGTAGAATCTGAGAATTGAACCATACCACTATCACATAAAATATTTGTACTTGCGCCAAAATTAACTTTACTGCTAAATAACCTTACGGTATCTGCCCCAAACACAGGTATCAGGCATCCAAAAGAATCTCTTAAAACAACGTTGGGTACAAAAGTACCGGGTAGGGTATAGGCGTAAGCGTAGTTGGAGTCGGCTGTTTCTACCGTTGTGCCATCATTAAAATCGTACAGGTAACTCACTTTTGCAGAGGCGCTCACCTTAAAGTTTACATTGAGTGGAGCACATCCATTTAAAGGTTGATAACTTAATGTACCGGCAGGAGCAAATATTTCAATTTTTTTAGTGGCAATATTTAAGCAATTATTGTTTCGGATGGCGGTAAGTGTAGCTATATATACACCTGGTGCATCATAAAAATGGGTAGGGTTTAGTTGAATAGATGTAGTGCCATCTCCAAAATCCCATGTTTGAGTGCCCGCAAATTGAGATGTGTTGGTAAATGCAACTTTAAATGGTACGCAAGTACCTACTGAATCATTAACATTAAAAGAGGCCAATACATCCTGTACATTAAAATAGTTTATTTTTTCTACAGAATCTTTGCAGCCATAGATGTCTGTTACAATCAATTTTGCATGGTAGTTTCCATCAGCCGTAAATATTTTTACCGGATTATTTACAAGAGAACCTGTACCATCTCCAAAATACCATTCACTATTAATACTATACCCCTTAGAAGTATTAATTATTTGTATATTTTCATTGCGGCATGTATTTACAGCGGTATCTTTAAAACCGGCTACAGGCTTTGCAACTAACAGCTTGCCAATGTTAATGGAGCTATCAACACATCCGATAGAGTCTGTAATTGTAAGTATAGGTGTAAAGCTGCCAGTATCAGTATACAAATGTGTTATTTGGCCTGCAAAAGGCGCTTGCAATGTTTGAGATTGCCCATCACCATAAATCCATTTATATAAGGCTATATTGTTTATACCATTTGCTGTAGTGGAGTTGTTGGTAAACGTAATTTGTAAAGGAAGACAGCCTGCGGCAGAGCTGATACTAAAAGCTGCTTTTGGTGAAAATACTGTTACACTGTTTATTTTTATGGCAGAATCAATACAGCCGTAACTGCTTTGTGTTAGTAAACTAGTTGTGAATACGCCTGCATTATTATACCGATGATAAATTGAGGGGCTATTGGTTACCTTAACAGCGCTGCCTTCCCCAAAATTCCAGGTATATTTTATAAACTGTGCATTTGCATTGGGCGTTAAGCTAAATAAAATAGAGTCTGCCCTGCAAACCTCATTTTTAGAAATAGTAAAATCGGGTGGTTTGCTATTAACTGGTATTTGTTTAGTAATGGTATTGCTGCAAGTATCGTCTGTTACTGTTAACGAAACAGTATAGAGTTGATCTGTTGCATATAAATGAACAGGATTTTGAAGGGTAGATGTGGTGCCATCTCCAAAATTCCAAAGCCAGGTTTGAGGTAAAACAGAAGTATCTGTAAAGCTAATTTCTAATTTATTGAGGCAATTGTAAGTTGTTTTAAACCTGGCAACAGGCCGTTTAGAGTTAATATAGTTTATTTTAGTAATGGTATCGTTGCAACCATTTCTCCAGGCTATCAGGCGCACAGTGTAAATTCCTGTATCCTTATACACGTAAGAAAAATTTTGTGCGGTTCTTACTGTTCCATCGCCTGTGTTCCAGAGCCAGCGGTCAACGGGAGCTTCAGATAAATCTGTAAATTGTACCGGCTGTCCAAAGCATTGGCTTGTAGGTGCTGCATTAAAATCTACTTTTGGTTTTGCATTGGTTACAATACCGTTTGTAATAGTTACAGAATCTACACAACCATCATTACTTGTAATTTTTAGTTTAATATCAAACTTACCTTCAACAGGATAATTGGCTACAGGGTTTACGAGATTAGAGGTTTCTCCATTGCCTAAATCCCAAAAATATTCAGCTATTCCATCTACACTAAATGGTGCAGGTGTAAGCCGAATGCTATACGGAATACAGCCACTGTTTGGCACATTGGCAATTTTAGCAATTGGGCTTAGTACTCTTATAAAATTATTTACGTTGTTTGTATTTGAACAACCAAAGGCATCTGTGGCAGTAAGTTTTACAGCAAAACTCCCGTTACTGTTGTACGTATTAGCTGGTGTTTGCAAATTGCTGGTATTTCCATCACCAAATTCCCATAGCCAGCTTACGGTATTAAATGCCAGGTTTTGAAAATTAACGGTAAAGGGCGCTTTGCAGGAGTTACTGTCATTTGAACTAAATTTTACTGCTGGTAAATTTAAAACTGTAATTGCCCTGGTAACAGAATCTTTACAGGTAGGATAACTGTTAACGAGTTTAACAGTGTAAATGCCACTGGTATTCCATGTTTTAATTACTGATGATGAATCTGAAAAAGTGTTATCGCCAAAACTCCAGCGGGAGCTATCTGGTACTGGTATTGAATTATTGGTAAAACTTGCAGAAGTTCCTCTGCAAACACTATCTGGTGCACCTATAACAGTTTGTACGTTATTGATAAAAACAGAGTCTTTTTTAAACAAAGTATCAGCACAGCCAAGGGTATCTGTAACAATTAATTGTGGCGAAAAAGCGCCACCTGTATTATATATATTGGCAGAATTTACTGTGTTTGAGCCTTTGCCGTCGCCAAAATCCCAAATATATTTTAGTGTACTTGCACCAACAGATTGGTTTGTAAAACTGATTGTTTCCGGGGGTTTACATTGCAAACTTTTTGTGTAACTAAAATTTGCAGTTGGAGGTTTATATGTTTTAACAATTTGTCGTTTACTGATTGCACCAAAACAACCGCCAGTATTGGTTACTCTTAAGGTTACATTAAATATTCCTGCGCTTAGATAGGTGTTTACCGGATTTTGAAGTGTGGATATATTGCCGTCTCCAAAATCCCATTCCCAGGCTGTAATACTACCTGTGTTAGTAATGCTTGCATCTGTAAATTGAGTTGTAAATGGTGCACAACCAGCAGAATCAGCTATTGAAAAATTTACAACAGGTTTGTCGTAAATTCTAATGTACTGCGTTTTAATTAAAGTATCAATGCCATTGGCATTACTTACAATTAGCCTCACAGTATAAAATCCTGGTGTAAAAAAAGTTGTGGTAGGGTTTCGCTGGCCAGATAGGGTTCCGTTTCCAAGATCCCATTTCCAGTTGTTTGGTGTGCCAGATGAATTGTCTATAAACCTAACCGTCATTGGTGCACAACCTGCAATTGGCCCTGCAGAAAAATTTGCAACTGGTTTGGTTAGTACATTTGGCTGGCCAACTACTATCTTACAAAAAAGCAAACAAGCTATTAATATAGGGTATAGTTTTACTGAAGTTATATTTAATGGGGGAAAAATCATTTGTTATGTAAAAATATATCATATTTATTCTAAAGACTGAAAAATACTTTTAATCAGGTTTGGTTTAAAAACAATATAAATCCTTAAAAGTTAGTATTTGTACTAAAAATAGTTATCTAACCAAGGCTACGTTTCCCTTATAAGTAAGTACACTTTTATTATTGCAAATAATATCAATAATATAAATAAATACGTCAGGGTTTAACTGAATTCCTTTAAAATTTCCATCCCATCCAAATGTGGGGTTGTTGGCATCAAAACTATTTTTTTCAAACATTAATTCGCCCCACCGATTAAAAATTTTAAAGTTTTTAACTTTAAATAAACCGTTGCCTCTTGGATAAAACACTTCATTAACACCATCTCCATTGGGCGAAAAAGTGTTTGGTATAAAAAAATTGGTTCCATCGCAAATTACAAATACTGTTACCCTGTCTCTTGCTGCACAACCTCCTCTGTTTTTTACTTCAACAGTGTATTCTGTATTTTGTGTAGGTTTTACAGTAATATCTGTATTGTTATTTCTAAAAAGGTTGCCGGTTGGTTGCCAGTCTACATAGGTTACATCATCCGAAATGATAGCTGTAAGTTTAGTAGATAAACCAACATTAAGTTTAACATCATTGCCAGCTTCTACAGTTGGGATAGGGTAAACTTTTAGTGGTACAAAGCCGGTATCCTTAAAACATCCAACACCATCACTGCCTATAACCATATAGGTTGTGGTAGTATCAGGTTGTGCTTCCGGGTTGCCAATGTTTGCATTGTTTAGCCCTTTAACTGGCGTCCACAAATATTCTTTTGCTCCCGTTGCTGTTAATTTTTTTGTTTGCCCTTTGCACAAACTGTCTGGTGTGCTGTAGCTAATAGTAAATTTATTTTTAACTATGATTCCAATACTGTCTTTTGCGCTGCATCCAAGTAGGGTAGTGCCGGTAACTATATAGGTAATATCTTGATAAGTGGTGGTAGCGGGGCTTGCACAATTAATACAGTTTAAGCCAGTGGAAGGATACCAGCTATAATTTAAAGCACCTGTTGCTTTTAAAACTACCGGAGTGCCTTTGCACAATATTGTGTCTGGAGGGCCTGCATTTACTAAAGGGATTGGGTAAGCTTCAATTTGTTTGCTGGCAGTACCCATACAGCCACTACTATTGGTACCCTCTAACAGGATGGTATAAATACCAGCAGTTGTATAGTTTTGTGGCAAAGGATTGGCTAAAGTTTCTGTATTGCCATTTGCCATATTCCATTTCCAGCTAATGGCAGATGTATCTGGTACCAGTAACTGGCTGTTGTAATTTACAGTTAGCGGAGTGCAGCCATTTGCTGTTTTAATGATGTTAATTTTAGGTGTAGCTACTATTTTTATTGGAATAGTTGATACCAATGTATCCTTACAGCCATGCAAGGTGCTTACCACCAATGTTGGATAAATGGTTCCGGTATTTTTATATTTATAAACAGGATTTGATTCTGTTGAGGTACTGCCATCTCCAAAATTCCAATTATACCCTGTAATTTGATCATTACTGAAAGATGTATTGTTGAAAGCCACCACAGCAGAATCACAAAAGGTATTTTTTAAAAAACTAAATTCATTTGTTATACCATTTACCAAAATGGTATCCTTTCCTACGATGGGTACCTGGCAGCCTTCATCATTTACCAGTATCATTTTGGGCAAATATATTCCAGCATAAGTGTATGTATATGTTATAGTGGAATCGTTACTGCTTTGAATTGTACCATCATTAAAATCCCAATAAATAGTAGATTTATCATAAGTAGTGGCTACAAAATTAACAACTACCGGTTTACAGCCAGTAAGGGGCAAGTAATTAAAAGTACCTCTTGGCCCTTTTATTACAATTAATTTTTCTGTAAACTGTGTGCAGCCTCCCAGGCTTGTTATAGTTTGCCTGGCAATATAATTTCCCGGAAAAGTATAAAAGTGCGAGGGATTACTTATGGCAGATTCTGTACTATCTCCAAAATCCCAATGATACCTTATTGCATTGCTTGATTGATCTGTAAAATTTACCAATAATGGAGGACAACTACTCGCAGAATCACTCATTTGAAAGGAAGAAATGGGGGATACAATTTTTACATAAGTATTTTTAGTGGCAGTATCCTTGCAACCAAATTGATCTGTAACTTCTACAGTGATGGTAAAGTTGCCATCGGTAGTGTATAAATGGGTGGGTGACGATGCAGTAGATATTGTACTTCCATCACCAAAATCCCAACGGTACAGCAGGTTTAATCCAATGGATGAATCTTTAAATTTAATTTGATTGCCGGGGCAGGTTAACGTGTCAATAGCTCTAAAAGCAGCCTTTGGTTTAGATATGATGATGCTGCCAGCTAATTTTGAACTATCTGCACACCCTTCGCTATCAGTAACTTTTAAGCTTATTGAATATATGCCTGGCGTTTGATAATTATGTTGAAAGGGTGGTGCAACAAGTGTATCTGTTTGGCGATCTCCATAATTCCATGCCCAGGTTTGTATAGGATGCAGGCCATCTGAAACACTACTGTCACTAAAAGATACATTGTTATTCAGGCAGGTACCTGGTATGGTAGTTATAAACCTTGCAGTTGGTCCGTTTACCCTAATATAGTTTGGTTTAGTTAGTGTGTCTTTACAGCCCAAAAAATCAGTTATAATGAGCCTTACAGTGTAATCTCCTGCCTTATTATACGTTTTTAACTGGCTATTTTTATTGGTAGATACCGTAAGGTTACTGTCACCAAATCTCCAATCAAACATAGCAATATTGTTGCTGCTTAAGTTGGTAGTAAAGTTTAGTTGTGTGCCTTTGCAAACTACTGTATCCAGTACAGCAAATTGTGCCTTTTCATCTATTATCCTAATGTTGTTACTTGTAATATAATCGCAACCCGAAGCACTGTTAACAACCCTTAGTGAAGTATTAAAAGTACCGGTATTACTGTAAGTATGTACCGGGCTTTTTAGGGTAGATGTGGTTCCATCACCAAAATTCCAAAACCATTGATCTGCTCCAACTGAAATATCTGTAAATACTCTTTCATAAGGTTTGATGCAATTAAAACCAACTGTAAATTTTGCAATGGGAGGACTAATATGAATGTATTTTAAAAATTTTATAGTATCAGGACAGCCCCTGTTCCAAACAATTAGCGTAATATCAAAATACCCCGTATCGGTGTACATGTAGCGTGGGTTTTGAGCTGTAGATGTAACTCCATTACCAAAATTCCATAACCAACGGTTGGCCGCAGGCATTGTTAAATCTTTAAAATCTATGGGCGTTTTTGCACAGGTATTTGTTGGAGTTGCAGAAAAATTTGCTACAGGCTTGCTATTGGTAATTACTCCCCTTGCCAATGTTGCAGTATCAGCACATCCATCTGCTGTAGTTATAATTAATGATATAGGATAAACGCCGGCAGTAAGATATGTATGTGAAGGTGTAGCACTGTTTGAGGTAGTGTTATCTCCCAAATTCCATAAATAGCTTGTTATTGCATCTGTACTGGCTATTGTTGCAGAAAAATTTTTGGTAAATGGGGCACAACTACTGTCTGGTAAATTTCTGAAAGTAATAACAGGATCTTTAATAATAATGTAATTGGTTTTTATTAAACTATCACTACAGCCACTGGCATTGGTAACCCTCAGTTTTACTGTAAAATTGCCTGGCCTTGTATAGGTATGGTTAGGTGTTTGCCAGGTACTCGTGTTTCCATCTCCAAAATCCCAAAAAAATGCAACACCGCTGGCAGACTGGTTAATGAAGTTTATTTTAAATGGTGCTTTACAGTTGTTTGTATCTCCCCCGGTAAACTTAACCGTAGGTTTTGGTAAAATACGTATTGTTTTAACAACCGAATCAATACATGCACCAAAATTTGCGACCAATTTTACCGAAAATGTTCCTGCGGAAAGGTAGGTTTTTAACGGGCTGCCAATAATTGAGGTTGTACCATCGCCAAATGTCCATTTTACAGATGCAGGACTTGGCAACGATGTATTGCTAAACAAAACAGGTTTGCTCTGGCAGCCAGAATCCGGATTAATAAAGTCTGTAACTACTTTTCCGATAGTAATTGCATTAGGCTTTACAATGGTATCCTTACAACCATTGCCATTGGTAACAATTAATTTAATTGTATAGCTGCCTGCTGCATTGTAATTATGCGAAGGATTAGTATCTGTAGAGCTGGTATTATCGCCAAAAAGCCATAAATAACTTAATGTACCTGTACCAATACTTTGGTTTACAAAATTAATAGTAGCGGGTGCAACACAGGTGTTGGGGGTATTATTGGTAAATTTCGCTATTACACCGGTATTAATTTGTATGTAAGGTGATTTAGGTAAAGTAGCTACGCAGCCGGCTGTATTTCTTACTTGTAGTGTTACATTAAAAGCCCCGGCAGATAAATAAGTATGAGCAGGGTTTTGTAAAGTTGATGTAAATCCATCTCCAAAATCCCAAAGCCACCTGTTTACTGAGCTATTAACTGCTGTACTTGAATCAAGAAATTTTACAACAAGTGGATAACAACCCGTAGTGTCGTTTGCACTAAACTTTACATCTGGCTTGCCAAGTACATCTATGTAATCAATTTTTACAAGTGAATCGGCATTGTTTGCAAACTTAATAACTAGCTTAATAGTTTTTTTACCCGGGTTAAAGTAGGTAGCTGAGGGGCTTCTTAGGAAAGATATAGTACCGTTGCCTAAATCCCAGCGCCATGAGTTTGGTCCACCGGTTGATTTATCAATGAATTTAACAATTAAGGGAGCACATCCACTTACAACTGTAGCAGAAAAATCAGCTTTTAACTGTGCGTTGGTAATTGTTGAGATTAATAGGGTAAAAATAACAAGAAATGTTGCCTTTACTGCAATATTCTTTGACATAGGGTTTGGCTTTTGTTTAACGAAATAGTTATTTGTTGGATACGCAAATAACATATACATAACTCCAAAATCGCAAAAAAATTGTATAGACTATACGATAGTAATAGCCAAACAGGCTTATAACCTGCGCATGTGCAAAACTTTAGGGTCGGTAGTTCCCCATGGGGCTAATTCCATTATTGGCAGCGATTTTTTTGTAAATTTCCAAACCCTGTTTATAAATATAAAATCTGCAGGTATAGTAGGATAATTAAGTAATATATCCAGTTTGGTATATTCTGCATCTGTACTCCAGTTGCCGGTGTAAGTAATTCCATTTTTCACTCCTGTCATTGGGCCACCGGTGTAAAAACTTCCTTTTGTAAGTATAAATTCGTAGCCGGAATAGGTACTGGTTTTGTCTAAACTTGTGTCTTTAGCAAGCTCAACAACAAATGTTTTGTTCAATATATTTTCTTCAAAAAATTTCTGTAATGTATTTTGATTGATTGTTTCTATCGTTTTTCTGCAACTAGTTAGTAGCAAAATAAAAGAACATAAAAAAAGAATAATGTAGCGTTTATTGAACATAAATACAGGTAATGACTCTGATGTAAAAATTAAATTACGGTTTTTGGTGCTTTCTGGCATTTTATAAAATATTTACAATACCCTGCAAAACGCTTACCAAATTTTAAAATTGTGTAGTTTTTTGTATTTACTGGCTTTTAATCAATGATGCAATATTGCAAATAATAATGAAGAAAGTGTAGTTGTTTAATTTATTAGCATCTTTAACCTTGTTTTTGCAGCTTAAATTGTTGAGAGAGCTTTACAATAAAATTTTGCTACTGTGTAATATAATTTTTTATTAAAAACTATTCTCACTGCCTGTCTGCATAGTTCAGAATACTTTTAGCTATAGCTTGAATAGGTTCTCAACTGCAAAACCTGTATTTAATAAAAATATCTTCAATCTATTTGTCAATAAGTTTTATATGAAAATTAGAAAAATTACCACTTTTTTAGAAAGCATTGCACCTCCTCAGTTGCAGGAGCAATACGATAATGCAGGTTTATTAACCGGAAGTTATAATTGGCAATGTACCGGATTAATTACAACGCTCGATGCTACAGAAGCAGTGATAGAGGAGGCAATAGAAAAAAACTGCAACCTCGTTGTTGCTCATCATCCCATCATATTTAGCGGGTTAAAAAAAATTACAGGTAAAAATTATGTAGAAAAAACAATTATCAGGGCTATTAAACATGATATAGCTATCTATGCTATCCATACCAATTTAGATAATATCATTACCGGTGTTAATGGAAGAATTGCTGATAAGCTTGGTTTAATCAACAGAGAAATACTTCAGCCAAAAAGTAAATTGTTAAAAAAAATGATATTTTTTGTGCCAGAAACGCATGCTGCACAAGTAAAAGATGCACTGTTTGCAGCAGGAGCAGGTAATATTGGTAATTATAGCGAGTGTAGTTTTAGCACCACCGGAGTAGGTACGTTTAAACCAAATGAAGGCGCTAATCCTTTTATTGGTACTATAAATAACAGGCATAAAGCCAGTGAAATTAAAATTGAAACCATTTATCCTGCATGGCTTGAGCAGTCTATTTTATCAGCCTTAAAAATAGCTCACCCGTATGAGGAAGTTGCGTACGATATTATATTACTGGATAATTTTTACCAGCAGGCTGGTAGTGGCCTTGTAGGAGATTTACCAATTGAGCTAAGTGAAACGCAGTGCCTTCAATTAATGCAAAATACATTTAATTTATCTGTAATTCGGCATACAGCATTAACCGGAAAAAAGGTAAAGCGAATTGCATTGTGTGGTGGTGCAGGTAGTTTTTTAATTTCACCTGCTATTGCATCCGGAGCAGATTTATATATTACTTCGGATATTAAGTATCATGAGTTTTTTGACGCCAATGAGCAGCTACTTTTGGCAGATATTGGGCATTACGAAAGTGAACAATTTACTATTGACTTGTTATTTGATATTTTGAAAGAAAAATTTCCTACCTTCGCCACCCTAAAAACGGGGATAAATACCAATCCGGTTAAATATTTTCGCTAACTAATCAAATCTATAATATATCTCAAAATGGCTTCAGTAAAAGATTTCTCTGTAGAAGAAAAATTAACCTCGTTGGTAAGGTTACAAAAAATTGATTGTAAACTGGATGAAATTCAAATTTTGAAAGGAGAATTACCGATGGAGGTAAAAGATCTTGAAGATGAAATTGAAGGTTTGCACGCCCGCCAAATTAGGGTAGAAGAAGAGATTAATGGCATGCAGGAATTTATTAACCAAAAAAAGGTTGCTATTAAAGAAGCTGAAGCATTGGTAACAAAATATGAAAAGCAGAGTGAAAATGTAAAGAATAACCGTGAATTTGAAGCTATTAACAAAGAGATAGAGATGCAAACACTTGAAGTAAAGCTTTGCGAAAAACATATTAAAGATGCTACAGAAGAAATAGGCGAAAAAGCTAGGCAGTTAGAGTCTGCAAAAAAAGCAGTTGCCACTAAAGAAAACAACTTAAATGGAAAAAAAAGTGAATTAGAAAAAATAATTTCAGAAACTGATAAAGAAGAGAAACTTTACAATAAACAGGCTGAAGAAGCAAGAAGCCATGTAGATGAGCGCCTTATTTTAAGTTACGATCGTATAAGAAAAAATTATCGTAATGGCTTATCTGTTGTTCCGGTAGAAAGAGACAGTTGTGGCGGTTGTTTCCATGCAATTCCTCCTCAAAAGCAGAGTGAAATTAAACTTCGCAAAAAAGTAATGGTTTGCGAAAACTGTGGTCGTATTCTTGTAGATGCTGATTTGAACGATAGCATTGAAATAAAATAATTTTAAAATAAAAATAGTTTTAAAGGCACTTCATAAACGGAGTGCTTTTTTTGTTACCCTGCTTTTATGCTGCAAAAGCAGGGTTAAACAATTGGCTGACTTTTTCATTTAACTAATTAATGCTAATTACTAAAATAGGTGAATAAAAAAAAGTAATTTGCCCTATAATTATGCTACAAAAATTACATATACAGAACTACGCTATTATAGAATCTGTCAGTATAGATTTTTCTAAAGATCTCAATATTATTACCGGCGAAACCGGTGCAGGTAAGAGTATTTTAGTTGGTGCTTTGAGTTTGATTTTAGGCGAAAGAGCAGAGAGTAATATACTCAATGATAAAAATAAAAAATTAGTTGTTGAAGGTTACTTTACAACTGATGGCAATACATTTATTAAAGATTTTTTTAAGGAAAATGATTTGGATTTGGAGGAGGAAGTAGTTGTAAGAAGAGAAATTGCAATTAATGGAAAATCGAGGGCTTTTGTAAATGATACTCCAGTAAATTTAACACAAATAAAAAGGTTAGGTGCTTTATTGGTTGATTTGCACCAACAGTTTGATACTTTTGAGTTGAGTGATAATAATTTTCAACGGGAAGTATTAGATGCACTTGCAGATAATGGTGGTTTAATTAAACAATTTAATGTAGAATACACTACCTACCTAGCTACTAAAAAGCTCTTAGATGCATTGCAGGAGCAGCAACAACAAGCTACTACTGCTGCCGATTACAATGGTTTTTTGTATAATGAATTAGCGGAGGCAAATCTTTCAATTAATGAGCTTGAAATGCTTGATGACGAATTAAAATTACTTACCAATGCAGAAAATATTAAACAACAACTAAGTAGTATTTATTTTGATTTAGAAGAAAGTGAACAACCTCTTGTACAGCATATAAAAACAATGGTAAACAAGCTACATTCAATACAGCAATACCATGCTAGTGTAGAAGAAATAAGTAATCGGTTACAAAGTTTGCAGGTAGAATTGGGAGATATAAGCGATGAATTAGAAAGAATAAATAATGCCATTCAATACAACCCCGAAAGAATTCAAATTGTTAATGATAGAATATTAATGGGTTATAAATTGTTGAAAAAACACCAGGTAAAAACCACCGATGAATTAATATTTATTAAAAATGAACTGTCTAAAAAATTGGCCGATATCTTAAAAATTGGCGACATAATTCTGCAAAAACAAAAAGAAACTGAATTGCAATTTGCACAGTGCGACAAAATTGCCAATCAAATTTCAGGTAACAGGCATAAAATACTATCATTTTTTGAAGAAAAAGTAAATACACTGTTGGCCAAAGTAGGCATGCCCAATGCAAAATTTAAAGTGGCCTTAACCAATATTAGTATAGCAGAACACGGAAAAGACGCTATAGAATTTTTATTTAATGCAAATGTTGCTGCCGGTGAATTGGTTTCGGGCAAACGGTTTGAAC
>JBBQTZ010000068.1:0-19187 GCA_038234405.1 Chitinophagales bacterium | reverse complement strand
GAGTTTGCACCACCCTTACATCTAATTCTTTTTTTAATAAGATAGCAGCCAAAAGGGCTAGCAACTCTCTTTTTTCTGTTTCTTCCAGCAGCGTTTTTTTAAAAATTTCTTTTTCCTGGTAGGCTAATTTTAGCCAGTATCCCAAAGCTGCTGATAAAAAGATAGCTTCGGTCAACGTACAGGGTTCCAAAAAAAAGAGTCCTTCAAAAGCAAGGTTTTCTTTAAAAACAAACACATTTACAATGAGGCCAATAAAAGTGCTGGTAATTGCCACCAAGGTGCCTGCTATTATTAGTTGATAAAAGCTATCTTTCCTAAACCAAAACAATTTTAATACCATAAAAAGTCCAAACATCATACAGCAAAAACTTGCAATAGTTATTATTGCTGTGGCAATCTTTAATTCATCTCCGGTTTCTCTCAAAACAAAATAGAGTGATAAAAAAATAGCAATAAAAACTTGCAGCGCCTTCCAGCATTTATAGTAAATTTTTTCTTTTGCAGATATATTTAACACAACGCCAAAAATTTACGTACAGCAAAAAACCAATGTTAGATAAAATTGGGTCGAGGGTTTCTACCGTATGGTAGGAGAGGGGGGTAAATTGATGTTAGTCTTGCATCAAGCAGCCTTATTACATTAAATACAGACATCACTCCTAAATACAATGAGTAATTTTTAAATGCCTTATCATTTTACTGCAGATAAATGGTAAAATGAAAAACACCTATTTTAGATAAAGCACCTGATGAAATTAACAGTAAGTAAATAGTTGACTGCATATTGAACTCAACATACTTTTTTAAAAATAAAAACCACCTCGGTTTAAGCGAAATGGTGTAGATTTTTTACAGTATGTAACTTTTACTCACAAAGGTTATGGCCTAAATCTATAGTAAAAGTTTAATTTACTACCTTAAAGTAAACTATTACACAGCCATTGTACACAAATAACCTTGCGTTTATTAAACCTTGGTTTACGTAGTATTTTAAATGTACCAAGCTTTGCTAACTAAAAGAATAAGCTGCCTTGTAATATTTATAATTACCTAAAAGCACTTCTGAACGGGTGCTTCCCAAATTGTCGCAACAACAAGTGCTCGGTGAGGTCACCGCCCACGGCTGAGCTTCGGTCGGTGTCCTCACCGACCGAAATCAGGAGCGACGATTTGGGATGCACCCCTTCTGCAACACAGAGGCTTTTTTCCATACAAATCTTTCAATACAAATCAATCAATACCTGTTTTACAATATCATATTTTGTCCACGGAATAAAATGATTAGCCCCTGTAATTAGAATAAGTTTTACTGAAGCTGCATTTACTAACTTAGTTTGTGCATACATAGCATTACCTACTGGCACAAATTTGTCTTTAGTTCCATGTACGATGGAAACTTTGCATTTTACCAAGGAAAATTTATCCTGCAAAATGTACACATCTTTTTTAAAATATTTTAACTCTGTATTGCTTGGTCTAAATGCACCCGGAAGCAGGTAGCTAAAAACCCCTTCATCAAGTATATAGCGCCAGCGTTCTTTCTTTTCTTCGGCAGGGTCTACAGAACCTGCCAATAAAACCAAGCCATCAAAAAGGCCCTGGTTATCTGCATTCAGTTGAATAATAACAGGAGCGCCTAAAGAATGTCCAACCAGGTAAATTGGCTTACCATTTTTCCATAAGTTAAATAAGGGACTAATAAGGGCAGATTGTTCTTCCAGGTGTTTTGCCTCACCAAAATTACTATAGCCAAAACCGGGGCGGTCAATAGATATCATACGGAATTTCTTCAATAAATCTTCATCCTGCATATACTCAGCAAATGCTTCCCAACTTCCCGGCGATCCATGTACAAAAACAATGGTAGGTAAAGTATCATCGCCAGTTTTGGCATAATGAATATTACCGCCAGCTACTTTCACTACATTGGTAATTAATTGCACCGCCTTTTTTTCAAAATTCTGTTTTGCTTTAGCATCACTTATTCTAAGTTTCATACAGCCCTGTGCCATAATAATCCATATAACAGCAAATACAGTAATACTAATTAACGACCACTTCATAATTTTTCTCCATTTCATTTTATTGCCAGGGTAAAACCAGTTAACTTTTTTTGGTTGATATGTTTAGGTTTATAGTAAGGTTATCAGATAATACCATGCTATTGCCACCAACCTTAAAATCTCGTCTGTTAATTTTAAAGCTTCCTTTAAAAATATAGCCATCTGCAATAGGCGAAGCGGTAAAAGGGAATGAAATAGATTTATTGGTGCCTTTTATGCTAACAACGCCTTCAAATAGATACGTTGCCGGGCTATTACCGCTTGTTATTTTTGAAGAAACGATATTGATTTTTTGAAAAACTGCAGCATTGAAATAATCCTCTTTTTTTAAATGGCTATCTCTTGAGCTATTGCCGGTATTTATTGTACCTACATCTACAGTTACTTTAAAAGTGGCAGTACTTAAATTTGCAGGATTGAATACAATACGCCCTTGCAAACCAGTAAGTGTACCATTAACTGAAAGTCCAAAGTTTTTTATTATAAAACTAACAGCCTGTTGCTCATCTTTGGGTGAATAAATTTGTGCGCCTGTATTTAATTTTATTAAAAGGCAAGCCAGTATTATTATATATTTTTTCATAAATACGTTATTTATTTTCATTTTTTAAAGTTGATAGGAAACACCAAGACCAAAGTTGTTGGCCTTGTTTCTAAATCTATTAATTGTAGAGCCGTCTGGCAGGTTCTGCTTAACATTGGCGGTTTTATATTCAGTAAATAAAAATTGATATACCGCCCTTACTGCCCACTGTTCATTTAATGAATATTTTGCAAAAAACTCGGAGTTAAGGCTGCCTCTGTCGTGGTCGCCAGTTAATAGAACATTAAAACTAGTAGGTTTTGCCGAAGGCTCAGTAAAGGAGGTGCCATTACTTACAAATACTGCCGGCGAAGTTTTGCCTATAGAAAAACCGATGAGGTCTATATTAAAACCGATGCTCCAATTAGTGGTAAGCCTGTAACCTAAATTTGCACTTATATTGAAAGCATTTAAAAAGGTATTTTGTATAGTCAATGTATCCCAATTTTCTGTTTGTTGCCCTGCAAATACAATTAAGAAAGGAGTAGTACTGCTACGGGTAAATTTAGCCGGACCTGCGGTAATATACGATAGTTTATTTCCAACTGTACTGGTAAGCCTGGCGCCCAAACCAGCATCCCATTTTTTCTTTTTGCTAAAACCAAATTTCCAGTTATAAACATACGATGCTGCAACTGAACCTTGGGAGTTGCCAATAGTTGCAGCAACATCAGCAAAAGCAAACTTGTTTTTACTTATACCTGCTTTGTGTTGCGCAGTACTAATAAAATTACACAACAATACAAGTATTAAAATTGATAAAATTCTCATTTCGTTTTTTAATGTAGTACGTACTATAAGAGATAACCTTACAATAAAATAAAATAAAGTTGTCATTATTTAGTTGTAAAAGCATGAAGAAGAAGTTAAAAAATAGTGCTTATTAATTATTTAAATCCTTCTGTAACATTTTTTATAATCAGATGCCCGTAATTGCAATAGTTATATTTTGTTGCTAACTTAATTAAATATGCACTATAATAAAAAAACAAATTGGTATGTAGAATTGGTTAAATTAACCTGTAAAAAAAGTATTCAGGTTTATAAACAATAGCAATTTTTGAGTCTGTAATAATATGTTATTTCAATTTTTGTTTTAATTTTTCTTTAAAATTATCTGATGCCTTTAATGGGGGTGAATTAAAAAATGCTTTCATTGATTTATCAATTTGAGCAGATTGTTTTTCAAAGTTTTTACAACACTTGCAAAAATATTTATGAAATTTTAATTCAAATTTTTGTTGCAGGCTAAGCTGCTCTTCTTTACTTTTTAATGTAAGCAGCGATACTTCTTTACAGTTATTTAATATTTTTTTTAAGTATCCCATTTTAATCTACTACTCCTTTTTTTTCAAGGCAATTACGCAATAATGTTTTTGACCTGAATATGATAACCCAATAATTAGACGGGGTAATATTATGCTCCTTACAAATATTTTCAGCTATATCATCTTCAATATATTTTGAAATGAAAATTGACCTTAATTTAACCGGCATTTTTAAAAGGCAAATACTTAAAAACTTTTGAAACTCTTTGCTTAAAAGGTATCCATCTGCTGCTTTTGAAAAATAGTTTTCTGCAATTTGTTCCGTCCACCTTCCGTGATTATCCTTATCAAAAAATACATTTTCAAAAGAATCTTCTGTATCATCCAGATAACTGGAAAAGCTTTTAATAACTTTTGGTTTTCGGTAATAATCAATTATTTTATTTTTTAAAATTGCCATTAACCATGTTTTTTCAGAAGCCTTGCCATTGTAAGTTTCTCTTGCCTTAAAAGCAGATAAAAAAGTTTCTTGCACAATATCTTCGGCTTCTTCTTTTTTGCCAACTTTATAAAAAGCAAAACTGTATAAGTAATCGGTATAATTATCTACCCACTTATTGTAATTCAAGGTGTTTTTTTGCATTATGAGTGTAACCTTTTTAATTAATGATTTAAACAAAAATATATTAAAAGGTTTTAACCCAACATATAGGTATTTTAATAAATGTTTATTTTAACAGCATTTTGAAGCAATATCAGGGTTAAAGAACAAAGTTTTAAGTTAAAAGGTTCGCCTTACATGGGTACCTGACCAATAACAACTAAACGTACTGCACCAGTACCGGCAATTATATTGTACTGTTAGTAACTAATAAAATGGTTTACTATAAAATAGGTTCCCATTAAAAGATAAACAATACCCATTACTTTATTTATGTGTGATATGTTGAGTTTAAAAAATTGCAGTAGTTTATTTCCAAAAAACATGTAGATACACATTGCCATTAATGTGCCAATGCTATTAAAAAAAACAAAAGCAGCAATGGTGAAATAATTCATTTTAAAATTCAGCAGCGGACTTATTACTACGCCAATAATTAACCAGAAGGGAATTTGCTGTGGATGTATTATTACATTAAAAATGCCGCGGTATAAAGTGTTTTTCTGTGTAGTGGATTTGTTACCCGAATTTTCCAACAGCATCAATAACCCCATTATCATTACTAAAATATATGAACCTAGTTTAATCCATTTATATATTGAACTTTCAACAGTAAGTTCACCTAAAAAAAACAACGTTCCAAAGCAGTAAATACTTTCAAAAAGCAATATTAAACAAAGTACACTCAAAAGAGTTTTATACTTTTTGGAAGTGTATAAATCCAAAACCATAATGTTTATATTACCCGGAAACAGGTAACCATACAATCCAATTGGAATTCCAATTATACTCATATAATACTTACATTTTGCTTGTAGGCTTTTTCCAGTTGCTGGGTATTTTTATAATCACGGTATGTCATAAAATTAATCCCATTTTTTTTGTTTTCCATTGCGGCCTTGTACATCATTTTAAAATGTTGTGCTATTACCAACTGCGCTTTAAAAAATGAAAAACCAGGTTCATAAATATGGGATGGTTCTGCACCGGCTCCATTTAATTCCAGTATAGAAAAGTCTCTGCCCATTTGTAACGCTTCAATACTGGCACAACGCAAATCATACCTTCCAAAATAAAAGCCATCAATACTTTTACTTATTTCATCTATTGTGGTAGTTAATTGCTCATTTACAATATGGTTATAATTTATAAAAGTAGCACCTAATACATGATTGCCATACGGCACTAAAACCTGATCTTCTCCTGCTGCCAGTACTTTTTTAAAATCAATTTTATTTTGTTGCTTTAACTTATCGTACTGAAGAAAAAATCTGTTGTTACTCAATATCAATTCTTCAATTGTAGAAACAGCATCACCTGTTACGGTTAGTAATTTTTTTAAGGTTACAGATGTTATCATCCCTTTTTTTTGTGATGGATTCCGGTAGTAAAATATACTTAATTCTACAGGATAGTTTATATACGGTTGTATAAGAAATGAAATATTGACTGCTGCTTTGTATGAACTTAACTCCTCAAAGTTTTCAATTTTTTTAACACCCCAACCTCTTTCACCTCTATCCGGCTTCGCTATAATTGGGAAACTGATGCCAGTAAAGTTCATTCTTTGGCTTATACTTTCTATATCTTCAGTACTTTCTACAAAAATAGTAACAGGGTAATATTCTTTGGGCATTAGTTGAAAAATCTTCCATTTACTTTCAAAAAACATTCCACCGGTTTCTATCGTTGGGTTAGATGCTGAAAAGAAAAAGAATGATTTTGCTTTGATAGACAGGTATAAAAAATAAAAGCCTGCTGGGAAATATACAACCCATATCGGCCAGTATTCCCAACTAAAAGTTTTAATATACAACCTTCTCATTTTTAAATTAAATGGCATGCCTCTCATACTTTGTTATTTTGACCAATTATTTTTTGAATACCATCCAATAATGGAACCTTACATACTTGGTTTGTATTGTTTAGAAAATCTATATAACTCATTATTCCATTTGCATGCTTGCTAATTTCTACAGATGTGTAACTAAGTGTTTTTGTTATTTCGTTTCTATTTATCAAAAAGCCGTTATCAGTATCAACATACGATGTAAAAAAATTAAGCAATGATTGGGTTGTAATAACTGGCTCCGTTGACAACCATTGGTGAAACATATTTTCCCTTTTTATTTTAGCATCATCATCATACAAAGTAGATGATGACCAAATATAAGAGCAGGTTTTATTTAAAAGAGTTTTATGCCGTAACTCTCCATCCCATACCAATTGAAATAAATTTTTATTACACCACATAACTAATGTAAATGGTTCTACATCCTTCAAATCCATTAGCTCCCAAGCCACTACCGGATTCTCTTCTACCAGTAATTCTGTTACAATTATTCCCCTGCTTTTAAAATAGTTATTTCTTTTTTCATGGTTTTTAAAACCTCCATTTAATAAAATAATTATATTTTCTTCATTATTTAGTCCTATCCATGTGCCTCCTGCCAAAGGGTCTTTGGGTGATACAAACAAGGTTTTTTTATGCGTATATTCCTTAGGCGCAACTGCAGTTGGGCGCTTTGGACTTTCATCTCTTAAAGAGCCAAAAAAAATTCCGTTTTTTGTTGGTATAAAAACTACAGTACACATATTTATAAGCGACTATTTAAATAAGAGTCTTCTCTTTTATATTGTAAAATTTTTAGGTGGTGATCATTTTATTTGTCATAAAAAAAAGCATAGAAAATTATTTATTTTCACTTTGAGTAGCAAGGTATTGGATGGTGGAGTAAGCCATTCCAAACTTTTCGCTAACTATTGTTAATTTCATTTCTCTTAATGCCACACGAATTAGGGCAAGGTGGTGAATTGCATGTTCAGCATTGTACACAATTTCTCTAAAATAGGTAGTACTTACAAAATTTGGCAAGCTATCTTCTTCACTGGTAATTTTTAGTTTCATTTGTTTATCTGCCTTAATAATTTGGGTTGTCATTACGTTTATTTCCGCCATTGCAAATGATTTATCTTTTTCAAGAACTATATTTCTTTCTCTATTAATATAATCAATCGTTCCATTGTTATAGCCCGTTGTTACACATTTTAGTAATTCAATTATATGCCTTGTATGCCCTCCAATACTTGCATCGCCCAAGTATTCAATTTTCTGATTGTATTGTTTATCATTCAATAAGCTTAACAGATTGCTCAGCGATTTTAATTGTTCTATAATTTGAATAAAAATCATGCGGTTTGTTTTATTGTAGTAAGGCTGATCCAAAAAGATGATTGAAATGTACACAATGTATAGAAATGTATTTAAATTCAGGCAGATTTGGCATACCTGCAACTTTATAAGCTTGATTTACAATTATTAATTTTAATACCTCTTAATCAATCAAGTTTATGATTAAATATTTTTTTAAATAAAAACGTGCAAAGCAGGACTATTACTTGAATTGAAATTAGCCATTTTAACTTCTAAAGTACTTTCTTTTTACGCATTTCTGCCTTTCAAAAAACTCTTCCATAATTGCCTGCGGTAAAATCTCCACAGTATTGCAAAACTGCCGTTGAATCCGTCCTTTGTTTATTGCAATGTTTAACGTGTTGTTTTTCAGGATAAAATGGATGCTAGGCAGATTTAAATAAAAATAACTTTTTCACGCTAATTTCCTTTAAACGGATTTTCTAATTTTATTCAGTAATGTTATTCCCTGTTTTTTGTGTATTGATAAATTAATTAAGCAACAAATAAAAACCGAAATTGCTAGTCAAAAAAGTTGCCCGCCATCGCCTTTGGATACAACTCCAATTACCAATAAATGAGAAGCTATTGCACCTGCCATCAAACCAATGCCAGGAAAAGCGCCCAAAAAAACTGTTAACGGAATAATTAATAAAGCCTTTACTATTAATTCTATTATCCCGGTTCCTATCCTTCCCCAAGGCTCTATTCCAATTTTGTAAATAGTTCAACAGATTCCGGATGTGCGGTAAATTTAAAATAAAGAGTTTGTAAAAGTATAACAGCAGCAATTGTTCGTAAGATCCAAGATAATATTGAACTGAGTTTCATATAAAATTATTATTGGTTTAGTTGGTTGTTTTAATTTTTAGCCAAATGTAGCAGTCCAGTTTTTATCCGCCTTTGCTTTAAGGTTTGCCTCATTATCATTCCATTTGCTAAGTGTATTATTTACCCATGTATGGTAAAAGAGATAAAGTTTACCATTTTGTATTTTATATGTTCGGGTCTATCTCAACTTTTTCATTAGATGAACCCATTGCATAGGCGCACCATCCGCCATACTGTAGGTCATTTTTTCTTGTAGTCTTTTACAAATAAGTCTTTGTTAGCGGCACTGGTAAAATTGTAGGTTACAACTTCAATATTGGCGGTAAACTGTGCCTTCCCTTTTATTGCTTTATTATACGAAAAATACGCAATAGGATCATATCCTTGAATGGCCAAGCTTTTTTCAAGATTGAATTCTTTAACTCTTAAGGCAACTTGAGTATTAGCACTTACATTGGCTAGCAGAATTATTAATATTGATACAAGTACTTTTTTCATAAATTTTTATATAACGCCTTCCTTTAGTTATTTAATGCAGGCCAAAAGCCATCAACCATCTGAATTTTACCCATGGTATCTTTTTGTCAAAAATCTCTTACTTTTAAATTGTAGTTCAGGTAAAGTTTATTGCCTGCTATTGTTCAGGCATTGGGGTCAGTAGGCGATTGGTGATTTTCGCTGCAGCCATAAGCACAGTAACCTCCGTATTGAGGTGCATATTTTTTGGGCGCAACCTTAAAACTATCCTTATTAGCCTGCGAAACAAATTTCCATTTGCTACTACTCCAATCTACGGAGTAATTGTCACTTCCGGCTACAGCCTTACCCTGTACAAAATAAGCAACAGGGTCGTACCCATTAATTGCAATTCCATTGCTATTATAGAACTTTACATCTTGCGCCGTAGCTGTTATTGCAATTACCAATGCCAGTTTAACCATTAAAATTAGTTTCATGCCCTTAGTTGTTTTTTAAAATAATTTTGAATTTTTTATTGTATATAAATGGCTTGTTGTAGATGAAAAGTATAGTTGATAAGTAAATACCTTCCTCAATTTTTTAAACTTAAATAGGTTGCCTATAGCTCAAATACTTGCTTAACTATCGGTAAAATAACCAACGTCATCTTATTGCCATTTTTTTCTGTGTTGTCATCTTCTTTATAGTTATTAGCTGTAATCCAATATACGGGCTGCTTAATAAAACCTTACAGCCAATTAAAAAATATTTAAAACTGAAAAATATAATGCGTTTTAATCAGCTTTATTTAATTCATATAGCCGAATAAGTATATTGTATTTCTATAGACTTGTAGTTTTTCTTGACTATCTAACTATTTTTTATTTCATCATCGTTTATTCAGTTGATAAGGATAAAATAAACTCAACAATTGGGAATGCAATAAATGAAACCACACAAAAAATGCTTAAACTACTAATCCCTTCTGTGTGCATGTAACTAATGTTACCACTACTTAATTTTTATACATTGAAATTTACAACCTAAACAATTAAAAAATGGAT
Source organism: Chitinophagales bacterium (assembly GCA_038234405.1). Lineage (GTDB taxonomy): Bacteria > Bacteroidota > Bacteroidia > Chitinophagales > Chitinophagaceae > Ferruginibacter. The sequence goes on along the minus strand of JBBQTZ010000068.1, from coordinate 9,065 downwards.
ACTCAAACAATCAATACAATGCCACGCATTGGCGATATGGCGCCAGATGTTGAGGCTGCGCTAACAACAGGGGATTGGAGGTTTTTTGAATATACTACATCAACAAATTAGTTCCTTTAAAGCTGGTAGCACCTATTGGGTTACTTTTAAAAACACTTAACACCCCGTGCTACTCAAAAATTATTTTTTGAGGCCGAATAAATGAAATAATACTGGAGTACGCTGATTGTTATAAAAAACGATGTTGTATTAATTTTGGTACCTGTAAGTAAATTATGTAGAAAAGCAAATAAATAAATCATACATTGATCTGCCAAAATAAAAGCTAATAGTATGAAAGAGCAATCTCTCCGAACCTTTTACCAGTTTATATTTACCAGAAGTTTAAAACAACCTCTTTATCCAATATTCAATGCAAATGACCAATCGTATTAAATCGTTCATACTTGTAGCTCTTCAATTTATTTTTATATTCTTGTTACTTTCTGGTACCACATTTAATAATTTATCTGTAGTAACTTATGTGTTTATAGCCCTTTCCATTCTTTTAGTTTTTTGGGCAATAATTACCATGCAAAAAAGTAAACTACGCATTTTTCCGGAGCCATCTGCTAATGCAACTTTAATTACGGGTGGACCATACAGGTTTATACGCCACCCCATGTACACCGCTATTTTATTAGGTATTACCGGCTTACTTATTCATCAATTTAGCCTTGTACGTCTGGCATTAGTAATCATTTTGACAACTATTTTAGTAATAAAACTTACCTGGGAAGAAAAGATGTTGTCTCAAAAATTTATTGGCTATAGTGAATACATCAAGCAAACAGCAAAACTTTTCCCCTTCATTTTTTGAGTATATTCATCCGGGGTAATTATATAGCTGTAAGTTTATTGCACAACCACAATTTTGATTGTAACAAAAGAGAGAATCATTACGATACCCTCTTTTGTAATTAATAATTTAAAGCTATTAAGCGATTTACGCTTCAACAGTTTCAGCAACAGGTTTTGTTATTTTTATGGCAGCTCCGGATTCTTCTGTGGCAACGCTCCATGTATGGTATCCACCAGAAAGATTATACACATTTGTAAAGCCATTTTGCCTCAAAATTCTTTGCGCAAGATATCCTCTTTGCCCAGCTTCGCAGTAAATGTATATTGTATTTTCTTTTGGTATTTCTTCAAGCCTATTCCTAATCTCATCTACCGGAATGTTAATAGCATCAGCAATTTTACCTGCATCATATTCATCTTTACGGCGTACATCAATTAATACATCTGCTGGTTTTATATTGGCTACTTCGTTCCAATAAAATATTTTTAGGCGTTCCAGCAAAATATTTTCGGCAACAAAGCCGGCCATGTTAACAGGATCTTTTGCAGAAGAATAGGGTGGTGCATACCCATGTTCAAACTCAATTAAGTCGTAAATGGTTTTGTTTTGTTTAATGTAAGAGGATAAAATATCTAATCGTTTATCTACACCATCATAGCCGGCAACCTGTGCGCTTAACAAGCGGCCATCTGTTGGCGAAAATGCTATTTGAATAGTCATTTGTTTGGCATTAGGATAGTAAGCCGCATGCGAGCCATTGTGCGTAGTAGATACAATGTGATTGATACCAGCAGTCTTTAAATGTTTTGAGGCAGTTCCTGCCGTGCCCATCGTCATGTCAAATACTTTTACAATGGCGGTATTAATGGAGCCATGATATTTTTGAACATTGCCCAATGCCACATTATTGGCACAAATACGTCCCTGTTTATTTGCAGGGCCAGCCAGGTAAGTAATCATTGACTGGCCTGTAATTGGATTTTCAAATTCAATAGCATCGCCTACAGCATATATGGACGCATCAGATGTTTGCAGGTATTCATTTACCCAAATACCCCTTGCAGTGCCCGTTTTTAAACCAGCTTGCACTGCAAGCCTTGTGTCAGGTCGTACGCCAATAGAAAGTATTACCACATCTGCAGTAAGTACTTCACCATTATTTAAACTTACTTCTATTTTGTTGTTAATTTTATTAAAGCCTGTAACAGCGGTATTTAAATATAGCGCAACTCCCTTACTCCTGATGTGTTGCTGCACAATGGCTGCAATTGGAAAATCAACTGGTGCAAGTATTTGATTACCCATTTCAATAATTGAAACATGTAAGCCAAGGTCGTAAAAATTTTCTGCCATTTCCAAGCCAATAAATCCTGCTCCAATTACAATTGCTTTTTTAATATGCTTTTGTTGAACATAACTTTTAATGTAGTCGGTGTCTTTTACATTTCTCAAGGTGAATATTCCCTCGCTATTTATGCCCGGTAAAGGTGGTCGCAAAGGTTCAGCACCTGGCGAAAGAATTAGTTTATCATACCTCTCTTCATATATTTCGCCTGTTGATTGTTTAATAGCTTTTATAGATTTAGCAATAGGGTCAATAGATAGTACTTCAGTAGTTACCCTTACATCAATATTAAACCGTAGATTAAAGGAAGCGGCTGTTTGTACAAATAATTTATTCCTGTCTTTTATTACATCTCCTATGTAATATGGCAGGCCGCAGTTGGCGTAAGAAATATACTCTCCCTTCTCAAAAATGATGATCTCTGCATGTTCATCCAATCTTCTTAATCTTGCTGCTGTACTGGCTCCGCCTGCTACTGCACCCACTATTATATATTTCATATTTATTTACATTTATTTGTTTTGTAAAAAATCAGAACACAAACATATACCGTAAAAGGCAGGATAATAGTAACATTTATTACAAATCTATCTTTACAATGCAGGTTCGTAAAACAATCATATAGCTAACTGATTGTAATCATACATAAACCTCGTAACATATAAAAAATCGAACACTTTGTAAGATTTTTTAGAATTTCTGAAAGTAAAATAGGTTTAGCAACTGTGCTAATTTTTTCTTTAATTTAAACTTAACGCTACTAATTGTATTCAAAAAAAATACAAAAAATATTTTCATCTGTAACCTTTGTTACCAAAAAGTGATAGCTTAATTTTTAGTTTTGCCCGGCATAAAAAAATATTAATCAAGTAGGTTTAGTAAATTATTTGGTTGCAGTATTTCAGGCAAATAATACATAAAAACATTAGTACAGTAAATCATCTTTAATTAAATCATCTTTAATTAAATCATCATTAATTAAATCATCATTAATTAAATCATCTTTAAGAAATTTATTTAGAGATAGCATTATATAATCAATAATATAAAATTAAAACAATGGGCTTTTTTCAACAGTTATTTGGTGGCAAACCAGCAGTAGATCTAAAAAAAATTATTACTGAAGGTGCTTTTTTGGTAGATGTAAGAACACCCGGTGAGTTTGCCGGCGGTCATGTAAAAGGATCAGTAAATATTCCTTTAAATACTGTACCTGCACAATTATCTAAATTTAAAAATAAAAAAAATATAATAGTTTTTTGTTTGAGTGGAGGTAGAAGCAGCCAGGCAAAATCTATATTAGAACAAAATGGTTTTGCTAATGTGGTAAATGGCAAAACATGGACCAATGTAAACAAGTATATGATTTAAAGTAAATGTACATTCTACAATAGAATAGTACTGTTGATGTTTTATAGCTGCAACAGCACTTTTTTGCTTGTATTTTGTAATCATTCTTATTTAGTTGAAGTAAGTTTTCAAATACCTATTGTACAATCGCAAGTAAAAACATTTACTCAATTGTAACGTTGTTATATACTGAACCATTTTAACCTACCGCTATTTAATGATGGGATATTACTATATACATAATTTTTTACCAATTTAATCAGCTATTAATTATTGTTATGGTTGTTAATATACTTTTGATAACCCAGGCATTGCCAAAGGCTTACTTTATATTTCCGTTACCTGGCGACTATCATTGCTTTACCACCGTAAATTTTTCTGTGCTAAACACAGGTAAAATACAACCAGTTTAATAGCTACATACTGATATTGGGTACCTTTATAAAATAATACCAGGGTTTTAAAAATAACATTTTGTATTATCTAAACGCTACAATCAAAATTATAGATGCAGTAAGTAATTTATAATCAAGTGGTTGTGTTGCTAAATAGTTTTACTTTTAACTTCTATTTATATTACTTATGACCAATACTGCAACTTTTGATGCTACGTTTGAACCTGCTCTTGTAAAAGAAATGCACCAGTTTGGCGAAGTTAAATTTTTTAAAGAAGGTGATATTATAATGGATTACGGCAAATACATTCGTATGATGCCATTGATTATTAAGGGCACTATAAAAGTGTTTAAAATGGATGATGTAGGAAAAGAGATTTTGCTGTATTATTTATCCAGCAACGAAAGTTGCTCAATGGCTTATAGTTGCTGTGTAGAAGCTAAAAAAAGTGAAGTAAAGGCCATTGCAGAAGACAATGTTGAGTTACTCGCTATTCCGCATATTAAACTAGACGAATGGCTTTGTAAATATCCTACCTGGAAAAACTACATTATGCGTAGCTTCAATGAGCGCTTTTTAGAGTTGTTAAAATCCATTGAAAGTATTGCCTTTCACAAATTAGATGAACGGCTTATTGGTTACCTTAAAGAGAAACAACGGCTTTCCGGTTCCAGTGTTATAAAGGCATCGCATTACCTTATTGCAGATGAATTGGCAACCTCAAGGGTAGTAGTATCCCGTTTATTAAAGCAATTAGAAAATGATGGTAAAATTTTATTGTACCGTAATGAGATAAAACTCATGAAAAGCTTTAATAATTGATGGTATATTTTGTGTGAATTTATTTTATAACCGGCTCAATAATATAGCTGTAACTGTATTGTTTTTTTGTAAGCAAATAAGTGGCATGCGGATAGGCACCCCAACTGTTATCGCCGCCCAGGCCACGTTGGTTTAAGTCTATGTGTACACACAAAAAATTTCGTTCATTTAAATCTGATGGATGTTGTTGTTTTTTTGTAACACCGGGATCCATATCTTCTGCTGTATAGGGTAACGCACTGAAACAAATGGGTTGCACACCGGTGATCTTTACCCCCGTATTTTTATCATCGTAAAACGTTGCCCAACGCACATCTGTTTTGTAGCCGTTTTCCTGTGGTCTAATGTAATTGGCCACAAACTGCTCTGCTGCCTTTTGTTTATATACTCCAATAAAAGAAGCAGAATTTCTATCACTGTAATTTTCCCATGGTCCTCTGCCATAAAAATCAATATTCGTATATGATTTTGGCAAGGTTAAACGCATACCGAAGCGGGGCATTTCCGGTAGTTTTTTATTTAGAAAATCAATGCTAGCCGTAATTTTTACAGCACCGTTATTTAATAGTTTGTACGAGATGATGTAAGGAACATCTACTGCATTTATTCGATAATAAGTTTCAATAAGCAACCCTTCTGAGTCCTTGTCATATACTTTCACAGTATCTAGTAGCGACAGGTTGTGTGCAGTACGCCAAAAGCCTAACTTTTGCGGCATATCATTTCCAAAATCATTGTCTGTAGGTGCCCGCCAAAAGTACGGCTCTGGAAATGTGGTAATCAACGAATGATTATCGTATTGGTAAGCGATGAATTTGCCCTGCGCTTTATCAAAACTTCCGCTCACGGCACCTGCTGTAAACCTGATGATATTCGCTGACTTTGTTATTTGCAGCTCTCCTTTGGTTGCCTGGCTTTGAGTAAAAAACCAGTTGCTTTTTCCACCAAATTGTTCCCGTGCCACTTCATGGCCTGCCGGTATTGAGGCGGTTGAGGTTCTTGTAATTGCATAAACATTTAACATCATTTCACTGTTTTCATCTATTGCGGGCAATTTTAATTGTATTGCTTGTTCAGTTGATGGCTGTAGATTAAGCGAGAAAGTATCGGACTGTATTGTAATACCATTTTTCAATAAATCCCATTTAAATTGATACCCTGTAAGATCAGTAAAATTGAAATTGTTTTGAATAAGTATAGCTCCTTTTTTCCAATCTATCTCTTTTAATATGATATCCTGGTACACTTTTTTTACCTCATAAATACCTGGGTGCACACTGCGATCTGCCGCAACCAAACCATTGGCGCAAAAATTTTCATCATTTTGCAAATGGCCTGCACCAAAGTCGCCGCCATAAGCCCAATAAGGCTTACCATTTTCGTCTGTGGTTTTAATTCCCTGATCTACCCAATCCCAAATAAAACCGCCCTGCATGTGCGCACTCGATTTAATTATATCAAAATATTCCTGAAAATTACCGCTGCTGTTGCCCATGGCATGTGCATATTCACACATGATAAACGGCCGTTTTTTAGTTAGATCTTTTGCATACGCTTTCATGTTTTTAATATCAGGATACATTGGGCAAACAATATCTGTATTCCAATCTTCGTATGACTGCTCAAATTGAACAGGCCTGCTTTTATCTCTTTGTTTAATCCATTGATACGCATCGTGAAATACCTTTCCATTGCCACATTCGTTGCCCATACTCCAGATGATAACCGCAGCATGATTTTTATCCCGCTCTACCATTCGTTTTATACGATCCATAATTGCCGGAGCCCATTCAGGCAGGTATGCAGGGTGATTGGTTGTATCCAGGCTGGGATGAGCTGTACCCATGCCATGTATTTCTATATTGGCTTCATCTACTACGTATAGCCCGTATTCATCGCAAAGTTTTAGCCAAAGCGGATCATTTGGGTAATGAGATGTACGCACTGCATTGATGTTGTGTTGCTTCATCAATTGAATATCCCTAATCATTAAATCTTTTGTTGGTACATGTCCAATATTTTCGTCATGTTCGTGGCGGTTAACACCATGTACCATTATCTTCTTTCCGTTTACCAGCAACTGTGCATTTTTAATTTCCACTTTTCTAAACCCAAGTTTTGCTCCTGTACTACTGATAATTTTACCAGTAGCATCCTCTAAGCTGATGAGGCATTGATACAGATTGGGCGTTTCTGCACTCCACTGTTTGGGTTGCTGCACAATACCTTTAAATGATATCATCTCCAGGCTATCTGTGCTCAATTTTAGCATCTTTTTTTTGCTGAAAACCAAGTTGCCTTTATTGTCCATTATTTCAACCAGTAAACTGCCATTTGCTATTTGATTCCCTTTAAACTTTCGTAGCATAATATCAGCATCAAACAAACCATTTTTGTAATTAACATCAAGGTCAGCCTTCAGAAAAAAATCCCAAACAGCTAATGTGGGCAAGGCATATAAAAAAACATCCCGCTCTATTCCACTCAAGCGCCAAAAATCCTGGTCTTCTAAATAGCTGCCATCATGCCAGCGAAAAACCTGCACGGCCAATAAATTAGTGCCGGGTTTTAAAAAGGGGGTTATGTTGAATTCTGCTGTGGTTTTTGATACTTTACTCATGCCCACTTTTAAACCATTTACATACACAAATGCACAACCGGTAATGGATCCAAAGTGAAGGATAACTGCTTTATTTTTCCAATTATCGGGAACCGTAAATGCCTTTCTGTAACATCCTACGGAATTATCATTACCAACAAATGGCGGGTTTGTAGGAAAGGGGTAAATGATGTTAGTATAAATAGGCAAGCCAAATCCGTTTAACTCCCAATTAGAAGGAACAGAAAGCTTACTCCATTTGGAGCTGTTGAAGTTTATTTCAAAAAAATCAAGCGGTCGGTTGTTATAGTTGTCTGAATATAAAAAACTCCAGAGGCCATTCAATGATTGATAAGAAGAAGCTGTTTCAAATTTGTCCGCTGCTGCATCCTGCTTATTATCAAAAAGCATAAAAGAAGCACGTGCTGCTTCCTTATATTGCTCTACTATTGCAGGTTTTTCCCATTCATTATTGCGCTGTTGCGCACTGCAAAAAACAATTGAAATCAAAAAAATAGAAAAACAACTAAAACTCTTACAATAAAAATGAATGGTGTTTGATTGCATCATGATATTTTTTACAAACATATTAAATTAACCAAAAAGTAAATCAAGTAATGATGCTGAAGAAATCAGTAGGTGGTAACAGGCGGTTGTGGCTTTATTTAGAAAAAATTATTTTACCCAAAAACAGGGAGTATGTGTGGTATTCATTCATCTTTCATCACTATAATTTTATAGCCCTGTTAAGCAGTTGGAAGCAGCAAGAGATTCTCATTTGCAAAAGATATGTATTCAACAATAATATGCTTGGGTGCATTTAAAATTGTTGTAGCACTTAGCGCTTGGTGACAATATCAACCATGGCCAAGCCTCAGTTGGGTGTCATCACTTACTGAAATCGGGAGCAACAATTTGAAAGGTACCCCATACTATTTACAAAAAGATGATAGTCCAATATTTAGAACTTAAATTTTTTGTTTTATAGTATTACTATATAATAAATATACATTGGCACATGCTTTTCAGATTACCGTAAAACAAACCATCGCTGAACTTCATCAATTTCAGTGTAGTCATGGAGAATTAATAGGCAAACGCTTACTGATGTTAATAAAAATTAAGCCGCATTAAAAAACAGGTATTTCCAGGCGAGACCTTTCCGGTATTACAGGTAATAATTATAATTGTTGCGTTAAGTGGCGGCAAGCTTTTAGTGAGTCTTGTATTGAGCCGCCGCTAAAGCATAGCAGGGTGGGAGGTTTTAATAAAAGTGTTGTAAGTAAAAAAGAGCACGACAAAATAGCTACAATGCTAAATGACCCCAACAATGAAATTAGTGGTTATACTGAACTCTTAGAATGGGTAAATAAAGAGCTTTGTAAACACATAAAGTATATGACCCTGGTAAAATATACAGAGCCACATTTTGGAAATAAAATAAAAGTGGCCAAAAAATTCTAAGTGAAAAAAGATGAAGAAGCGGTTGCTGCTTTTAATAAAACTTCGCTCAAAACGCCCAAAAATAATATTTGTGTCAATAACAAAATTCACCAGTTTATACCTATTCTTGGCTCTTCGGTAAAGTTAGTGGGTAATATTAAAAAGTAATTTTTATTTTTGGCAAAAATGTTATGGAATTCGAGAAAGTTTTATCTACTATTTTAGATGTAAAAAAGCCATGGATAATTAGGGAGATAGATGTACATAAA
>JBBQTZ010000067.1:0-19379 GCA_038234405.1 Chitinophagales bacterium | reverse complement strand
ATTGATATTTTTTTCATATGCATTAAGTTGTTCTTTAAAATATTAATATGGATGTAAACTATGGTAAAGCTATTGAATTAGATGGAAACTTTAAGGCAGTGCATTCCAAATGTTGGTATTATATTTTGTGCCATACTTAATACCAAACTGTAACCAAAGTTTTACAGTATAAAATCTATAACAGTCTCCAATTGATTAAAACCTGGTAAACCGCATAAGGTTAATTTTACAGTTTTTACTAATTATAGTTTTATAGAAAATTGATGAAAGTAGTAGCAATAATAATTTTAACTATCTAATATTGAGGAACACCACTGCAACGCAAATACAGTGTTGGTAAAACCAGCTTTTGCAGATGAAATTAAATAGCTGCAAGTATCTGCTACTACATTTAAAAGCACAGAACCATCAAACATAGATGGATAACAAAACAGATTTACTTATTAAATTGCTGGTAAAAAAAGCAGATTATGCTAATGTTTTAAAAACCAAATCTTCTAAAAATACTTCAATATTTTTTGGGCTTTTCGTTTTAGCAAAATCACTTAACCGTGGCAGGTGGTGCATAAAAAAATATTGCAAATGCGACAGATCAATAACAGAACTGGCCAATGTGTTAGGATACTTATACGATGGATTAAACTCTACAAATATGGCTGATATTCTTTCCGATAAATCTTTAAATGGTTTGTAAAGTAAGTCTCTGTTATTTTCATCTACATTTTTAGATAAATAGGTTTTATTACCTTCGGAAATTACAATAAGGTAGAGTGCCTGGTGATCAAAAGCACCAAAGTTGATTTCAGAATTATCTTCCCATACCAGAATATCTATTATCTTTTTAATTTTATCGGCAGGCGATTTTATATTAGTAAGCTGAATAAATATCTGAAATTCAAGGTACGACCAATACCAGCTAACCAGGTAGATAAGCAATTTGTGTTTGTTTATAAAATACCTGTAAACAGTAGCTTCTGTAGTCTCCATTTCGTGAGCAAGTTTTTTAAAAGTAAACTGCTCGTACCCCGTTGCTGCCATAAGGCTAATGCTTTCCTTAATTATTTTTTTACCTAATTCAGTACTTAAAGGATTTTTCAAAAAAAGCTTATCGTTAAGCGAAGGATTAAACTCAATAGTCATTTGCAAACATTTTCACAAAATTAAATAAAATTCATTTAAAAAATTATTTTACTTTCTTTTTAAATAGTATTACTATTATATTTGCAATTAATACTATCATTATTAAAACTAAAAAAATGAAAAATTTATCAACCGCAATGCAGCAAAAAAAATTCAACCTGTTCAACAGACCAGGCATTTTAAAAAATATAAAAGGTATAGGTATCAGAAAACATATACCATACTCTATTATTTTACTCTCAGCCATATTTTTAAGTAGTTGTGCTGTAATAAGGCCAGGCGAGGCAGGTATAAAACAAAGACTGGGCAAGCTCTCAGACGAAGTTAGTACACAGGGTACCATTTTCTTTAACCCCTTTACTAGTAAAGTGGTAAAAACTTCCATTCAAACTAATAATCTTGAGCTGTCTTTAAGCCTGCCAAGTAAAGAGGGATTGAGTATTACCTCTCAAATATCCATTTTGTACAGGCTCGATAAAGATAAAGTAGCATCCGTAATAAAAACGATTGGGTTAAACTATAGATCAATTATTGCAAATGTTTTCCGCTCTGCATCAGCCGATGTTTGCTCAAAATATTTTGCTAAGGATATGCACTCCGGGATGAGGGCTGATATTGAAAAAGCAATCAAGATTAAAATGGATGAAACGCTTACTATACAGGGTATATTAATAGAATCAGTTTTAATGAAAAGCATTCAACTACCCGAAGGCTTAGCAGGATCTATAGAAAGAAAATTACAGGCAGAGCAGGATGCCATGCGGATGGAATTTGTGTTACAGGAACAAAGGCTTGAAATGGAAAGAATCATCATAGAGGCAAAAGGTACAAGAGATGCACAAAAAATAATTGCAGAAGGATTAACACCAGAGATCATTAAAATCAGGAGTATTGAAGCCTTTAACCAGTTATCTAAATCGCCTAATACTAAAATTATTGTTACCGATGGCAAAGTACCATTCTTAATTAATCAATAATATCAAATTTTCTGATGCACCCTTTTAATAAAAATGTATCCTTTTGATTTCTATGTTGTTGATGCCCATTTATTTGAACCGGATTTTGCAGTTGAAAACCGTATACCGATTTTTCAACTGTAAAATCCGTTTTGAATGTATTTATAGTGATAACATTTATAGGCTCAATAAAGTACGCACATCCAATTTCTTACAGAGAAAAAAGGCCTACACCAATAATAATAAATCTTGTAATTAAATTTAAAAAAATTAACACCTACGGACAAGCCAAACACCGTATTACAAAGTAGGCATAATAAATTAATATAGTATGAATTATTTAAAAAGAGGACTGGGTTTACTTATACTATCAGGTGTAATGTACTCCTGCAACCAGGCAACAGAAAAAATAAAAGAACAAACTAATAACATTGTTTCTCAAACAAATGAAAATGTTCAAAAAGTGATAGACGACCTTGGCTTGGTGTATGTAGAAGAGGGAGCACAAAACGTTGTCACCTACAAAGAGGTAAATGACGCTCAGCAAGCCTGGTGCGATGCTTTAGTAAAAATTGGAAAACTAAAAGAAGAAGGTGGGGATTATAAGGCTTTTGCAGAGCAGGTACTTTCAGATGCCTATAACTATGATAGTGGAAAAGTGTTCTTTAAGCCAACATTAGCTTTTGGAGATCAAACTTTTAGAAATACAAAAAAGGGTGCTCTAGCTTATTTTATAGGTGGCGACCCTGCGTATCCTACCGACAAAGGTTTTGCATTAACTCCGTGGGTAAAAGCTCGTTACGACAATGCAGGAGAAAAAAATGAGGGCATACAGATTTATGGAACAGTTGCCATTACTATGGGCAATGTATGGGTTACAGATAAAAACGGAAAGGAAGTAATGGTTGATAAAACCTGGGTATTTAAAAAAGGGAAAGATGGTAAACTAAGAATAATTGTTCACAAATCAGCTCTTCCATATGCACCGTCTGCTAAATAAAATTTACACAGAAAATGGATTTTTTCAGCAGGTTATTGCAGTAGGGTGCATTTCAAATTGTAGCTCCCGATTTCGGTTGGTGGGTACATCAGACCGAGGCCTTGCCGTTGTTGGTATCCTCACCAACCACTAAGTGTTGTTACAATTTGAAATGCGACCTTCCATCAGGCAAAGCAGTAAACATCCGGCATGTTTTTCAAAAAAACAACATCATGATTAACAGCTTTTTTAATTTTGATTGGGGCAAATAATTTGAAAAGTAAACCAGTTTTAATGATCCCTTCAACAAAAAACAGTAAATCAATCTAAGCATTTTTCATTTAAACAGTTATGAGCAAATTTTTATTCTTCACTTTTATTATTACAACAGGATTAATTTCCTGCACTTCATCTGCAAGTAAAAACAATAGTAACGACGCTGTTCCGGAGATATTGGTAACAGAAGTAAACACAAGAGACACCATTTTGAATACAGCTTATGTGACCAATATTCAAGCTATACAAAATACTGAAATTAGAAGCAGGGTACATGGCTTTTTAGAAAACATTTTAATTGACGAAGGTAAAGAAGTGGCAAAAGGGCAGGCTTTGTTTCAATTAAATACAAGTGAGCTGGCAATAAATGAAGCCAAAGCCATGGCCAATCTGGACATGGCCATTGCTTTAGCAAAAGCTGCAACTTTGGATGTAGAAAGAATAGGTGTGCTGGTAGAGAAAAAAGTAATCACCAAAACTGAATTGGAACTGGCAAAAGCAAAACTAAAAGAAGCTGAAGCCAAAATTAGTGAAGCTAATGCCATATTAGCAGAATCAAAATTAAAAAGAAGCTACGCAACAATACGAGCCCCTTTTGATGGAGTAGTAAACCGATTACCATTAAAAACAGGAAGCCTTATTGAGGAAGGCACCATGCTAACATCTGTAGCCGATATCCGGTCAGTGTTTGCTTACTTCAGTGTTTCTGAAAATGAATACCTGCGGTTTAATAAAAGTAAAAATAAAGGCGAAAATCACTTTGACAGTGTAAACCTGGTTTTGAGTGATGGCAGTTACTACCGGCATGCAGGTGCCATAGAAACAATGAATGGCGAAATTGACCCAAGCACGGGTTCACTTACATTTAGAGCAAGATTTCCAAATCCGCAGGGACTTTTAAAACATGGTGCTACGGGCAAAGTGCTAATGAAAACATATGTAAATAACACTCTTATCATACCACAAAAAGCAGTGTTCGAAATACAAGACCGCAACTATGTTTTTATAGTAGATAAAAAAAATATAATACGGCAGCAGGCTTTTGAACCTACCAGCAGATTAGGGCAATATTACCTTGTAAAATCCGGCTTACAACAAGGCGAACTGATTGTATATGAAGGCACGCAAAATTTAAGAGAAGGCAATAAAATTAACCCAAAGATTGTAACAGCCGAAGGCTTAAAAAAGAAATAATTTTTTGCAGCAGATCAATAGCTATTTAAAATCTACATAGGCACATAACACTTAACAAGTGTAAGCCAATTTAATAAAAATTTCATGGTACAAACTTTTATACAAAGGCCCATTTTATCGTTGGTAATATCCATCATCATTACCTTACTAGGTGTGCTGGCATTGTTTACGCTGCCCGTTACGCAGTTTCCAGACATTGTGCCACCAAGCGTAATGGTAACAGCTAAGTACACCGGAGCAAATGCCGAAGTATGTACAAAAGCAGTAACTACACCATTAGAAAGAGCCATCAACGGTGTACCCGGCATGACGTATATGAGCAGTGTTAGCAGTAACAACGGCACTACACTGATACAGGTATTTTTTAAAGTAGGTACCGACCCCGACATGGCAGCAGTAAATGTACAAAACCGGGTAATAACGGTTTTAGATGAGTTGCCCGAAGAGGTAATAAAAGCAGGTGTAACTACCGAAAAGGAAGTAAACAGTATGCTGATGTATTTGAACATTGTGAGTGATGATACAGCAGCAAGTGAAGCATTCATTTACAATTTTGCCGACATAAATATTTTACAGGAGCTAAAGCGTATTGAAGGGGTAGGCTTTGCAGAAATAATGGGGCAAAAAGAATACAGCATGAGGGTATGGCTTAAACCGGAAAGAATGGTAAGTTATAACATTAGTGCAGATGAAGTTGTAACTGCTTTACGAAGCCAGAATGTAGAAGCCGCACCAGGTAAAACAGGTGAAAGCAGTGGCAAAAATGCCTTTGATATGCAATATGTAATAAGGTATTCCGGCAAGTTTTTAGAACCAAAACAATACGAAGACTTACCACTCCGAAGCCTGGAGAATGGCAATATACTTAGGCTGAAAGACATTGCAGATATAGAGTTTGGCGCCATGACTTACAGCATGGTAAGTAAAACAGATGGTAAGGCATCTGCCAATATCATGATGAAACAACGCCCCGGCAGCAATGCACAGGATGTTATAAAAAATATAAAAAAACGAATGGAGGAACTGAAAGCCACCCAGTTTCCGCCGGGTATGAAGTTTAATATTGCGTACGATGTAAGCCGCTTTTTAGATGCGTCTATCCACGAAGTACTTATTACTTTACTAGAGGCATTCATCCTTGTTTTCATCGTAGTATTTATCTTTCTTCAAAATTTCAGGTTCACGCTAATTCCAGTATTGGCCGTACCAGTAGCGTTAATAGGCACCCTTGCATTTATGCAATTATTTGGGTTTTCAATAAATTTATTAACCCTGTTTGCATTGGTATTGTCTATAGGTATTGTAGTGGATAATGCCATTGTGGTAGTAGAGGCCGTGCATGTAAAAATGGAGGAGTTGCACCTATCAGCCATGGATGCTACTATTGCTGCCATGAAGGAAATAACCGGTGCAATTATAGCCATTACTTTGGTTATGAGTGCGGTGTTTGTACCGGTAGCATTTTTAAGTGGACCAGTTGGTATCTTTTACAGGCAGTTTAGTCTTACCATGGCCATAGCCATTGTAATTTCTGGCATCAATGCATTAACCCTAACGCCGGCGTTATGTGCATTATTACTAAAGCACAATCCGGTACCACCAGAAAAAAGGAAGGGGTTGCTAAACAAATTTTTCAATGGCTTCAATAAAAATTTTGGCAAAATTGAAAAGAGTTATAAGGGGCTTGTTTATAAAACTGCCGGCAGAAGAGTTGTAACCATTGGCCTGCTTGTTATTTTTTGCATAGCTACCGTTGGTATAAGTGCTGTACTGCCCGGTGGCTTTATACCCAACGAAGACCAGGGTATGATTTACGTTAACGTAAATACGCCGGCAGGTGCTACGCTGGAAAGAACAGAAAAAGTAATGGATCAGATTCAGCAGGCAGCCGCTAAAATAAAATCGGTAGAAAACGTAACTACCCTTGCAGGATACAGCCTTGTAAGTGAAGTAGCAGGTGCTTCTTATGGTATGGGGATGATAAACCTGGCAGCATGGGATAACAGGAAAGAGTCGGTGAATGATGTAATGGAACTGTTAAAGGAATCTACTAAACATATACAAGATGCCCGGATAGATTATTTTCCTCCACCCACTGTACCCGGCTTTGGCAATGCCAGTGGTTTTGAATTAAGGATACTTGATAAAACGGGCAGTGGCAATCTGCAACAAACGGCCAAGGTTACCAACAATTTTATTGACGTACTTAAAAAAGAAAAAAACATAGGTAGCGGCTTTACCAATTTTGATCCCAGCTTTCCGCAATATTTAATTCATATTGATTATGATTTAGCCTCCAAAAAAGGGGTTACCGTTGATAATGCCATGAGTACATTACAAACGATGATTGGCAGTTTTTATGCTACTAATTTTATCCGCTTTGGGCAAATGTATAAAGTGATGGTGCAGGCTTATCCTCAATACAGAAGCAAGCCAGAAGATATACTGCAACTGTTTGTAAAAAATGATAAAGGCGAGCAGGTAACTTACGGCACGTTTATACGGCTGGAAAGGGTATATGGCCCAGAGCAGTTAACAAGGTATAATATGTACACTTCTGCAATGGTAAATGGCGATGCTGCGCCAGGTGCCAGTAGTGGTGATGCCATTAAAACGGTGCAGGCTATAGCTGATAAAGAACTACCCCGTGGATATAGTTATGAATTTAGCGGTATGACGAGAGAGCAAATTATCAGCGGTAACCAGGCTGTGTATATTTTTATTATTTGCCTTGTTTTTGTGTACTTGTTACTGGCAGCTAAATACGAAAGTTTTTTACTTCCGCTGCCTGTAATATTATCTTTACCTGCGGGTGTGTTTGGTGCCTTTTTAGGATTAAAAATAATGGGGCTCGAAAATAATATTTACGCCCAGGTGGCATTAATTATGCTTATTGGTTTATTGGGAAAAAATGCCATTATCATTATTGAGTTTGCTGTGCAGCGGCGCAAAGAAGGCTTAAGCATTATGCAAGCTGCTGTAGAGGCTTCGGCAATAAGGTTACGCCCAATCTTAATGACTTCCTTTGCATTTATTGCCGGCCTTATACCTCTTTGTATTGCAAATGGCGCAGGCGCTATGGGTAGCAGAAGTATTGGTACTGCAGCACTTTTTGGCATGTTGCTTGGCACCTTAGTTGGTGTAATAGTAATACCGGGCTTGTACGTAATGTTCGAAAAAATAGCTTCCAGAAATAAGAAAACGCAACCACACGAAGAAGGTAGTGCCAACAACCATCAAAACAACGAACATACTTCATTATCAACTAATTCTTTAACTGAAACCAACCTAAATGCTTAGTACGCTAAAAAAAATTATTTTAAACAGCAGCATAATAGCGGTAATGCTGGCTGCATGTAAAATACCGGGGCAACTTACACAGCCTGCAACCATTATAGGTTTGCCTGCAACTTACCAGCAAGCTTCCGCAGATACAAATTCAATGGGTGCCACACCGTGGAAACTGTTTTTTACCGAGCCTGTTTTGCAGCAACTGATAGATACTGCCTTAACAAATAATTTAGACCTGTTGGGAACCGATCAGCAAATAAAAATTGCGGGAACTTACCTTGCTATGAGTAAGGCACTAACCTTACCCACGTTAGATGCCGTTATTAATACGCAGGTAGATCGGTATGCTTTTTACACCATGAATGGGATTGGCAATTTCGACCTTAATAAAAGTAATAACGTTACCCCTGAAATGCGAATCCCCAATGCAGTACCCGACTTAATGGTTGGCCTCCGAAGCCAATGGGAATTAGATGTATGGGGTAAAATGAAGAATATGAAAAAAAGTGCTTTGGCGAAATACCTTGGAACCGTGCAGGGTAAACTTTTTTTACAAACAAATATTGTGGCAGAAGTAGCCTACCGGTATTATGAATTATTAGGGCTTGATTTTGAAATTGATATTGTTAAAAAAAATATTGCTTTGCAACAGAATGCACTTGAAATTGTAAAAGCTCAAAAGCTTGGTGGCAGGGCAACTGAGCTGGCGGTACAGCAATTTGAGGCATTGGTATATAAAACAAAAGCAATTGAGTATGGCGTAAGGCAGCAGATTGCAGAAACAGAAAACAGGCTGAATCTTTTATTAGGCAGATACCCACAAGCCATTAGCCGGGGGCAGGGTTTACAACAGCTAAACTTGCCTGTAAACATGAGTATTGGGGTACCAGCCAACCTGCTTTTAATTCGTCCGGATGTAAGCCGGGCCATGTATGATTTAACAGCCGCCTACAAGGATGTAGCAGCGGCAAGGGCAATGTACTATCCTGCTTTTAACATCAACACTTACATTGGGTTTCAGGGTTTCAGGTTGCCGGCTTTTTTAAATGCACAATCCATTGCTACTGGTATTGCCGGTAATATTGCAGCCCCCATTTTTAACCGAAAAAGAGTAAGGGGTAATTATAGCATTAGCGAGGCGCAGGCAAAACAAACCTGGCTTGTGTATAATAAAACAATGCAAACTGCCGTAATGGAAGTACAAACAAGCTTACAGGGTATTAATAACCTGGCCAGCCAGTACGCTTTTAAACAGCAGGAAGTAAAAGAACTTACTTCTGCTATTGGTACGGCCAACGATTTATACACAAATGGATATGCCAATTACCTGGAAGTAATAACGGCCCAAAAAAGTTTGGTAGAGGCTGAAATTGAATTAACACTGATGAAGAAAGTGCAGTTTCAAACCATGGTGGCATTGTATAGGGCCTCTGGTGGAGGGTGGAAGTGATAGAATCCTTATTTTATCATAAGTAAAAAAACTGCGGTAAAATATAGGAGGGTATTTTACCTGGCAGAAAAATATACGGGTATGTGAAATGTAGTATTGGTATAAAGGATGCGATTAATAAGAGACAAAATTAATCATACATAAACCAAATTGTTATGAACACGTATTGTACAATCAGCATTTTAAAAAGGGTAAACAAACCCTTGCAATCTATTCAATCTTTGGGGTTTGCAATGCCTTTTCAACCCTCTATGTGGGATGATAAATCTACTCAATCTGCTTTAGATATTACTACCCATAATATAGAATCAAAGCTACAAAACAGCTACAGTGATGAGTTCAGCCAATACATGTTACAACGCCTTCAACAGCTCTTTACAACACTCAATTTTACTACTCACCGCAAGAGTATTGCAACTATAATTTCTGCAGATGCAGTAAAAGTAATGTACCTGAATTTTCCGGTGAGGCTATTTATTTCTACCAACAAGTTTATTTCTGTGCTCAAATTATTGGTAGGCATAAAACAAGAGGCAGGTTTCTATTTACTCATAAACTCCAAAACCAATAGGTGTATTTATGAATAGTACAACAATCAATTTAATATAGTATATAAACAAAGGGCATCTACTGAAACCGACTTTACAGGTGATAAAAATGTAAAGGCATCTGCGGTAATCAGCAACATGAATAGCAATTACCAAAAGCCGTTGTTTATTGTTGGCAACAGTGAAGATTTTAAATGTTTTGAAAGCAAGGCTGCTTATTCCGGCATTATTTTTCCGGCAGTAAAACCATTGTTGCAGAACAGTGCCGAAGCAGTAAAAATAATAGCAGCAGAAATTGTTTATCATTGGAGCCAATGGTTATCTGCATTTCATATTGCAATAATTGCGGTAGCACAAAAAGCCAATACGCTGGTATGCAATTACGGAACGGGTTTTAAGGCTTTGTGTAATAATACAAATGGCTTACTACTAATGGATAAAAGGTTAAAAAAAGCTTTGTAAAAAGCACCAACAGATAATAAGTTCAATAATAACTGTCACCCATCTTTTTAGTCGCCCTCTAATTACAGTTATAACATTAATAAGCACCTTACATCAACATGTATTATATACACCTACAATATTATCAACTTTAAAATTAAAATTTATGAAATGTCCAAATTGCGATCACCTGCTTCAAATTACAGAAAGGCAAAATGTGGAAATAGATTATTGTCCCTCCTGCCGTGGAGTTTGGTTAGATAAAGGAGAACTGGATAAAATTATTGATTTTGCAAACCAGCAAATATCCCTCTTATCAAAAAAACGTACTGATGATGATGACAATGAAAAGTATAATAGGTATTTTAGTAACGAAAAAAAAGATGTTAAGTACACTGATAACCGAAATATATCCAATAAACCCTACAAGAAAAAATCGTTCCTGGGAGATTTGTTTGATTTTGATTAAATGAAACGAAATTGAATAGCCTGGATTTTTAGTGTGACAAAAAAAATGAGTACACTCCAGTTTTAATTGTTTTCCGAAAGAGCAGATAAGAAAAGTTTTAAAATAAACTACAGCAAGTAGCAACCTGTTAAATTTGCATAAAGGAATGCTTTGGGTGTAAAAGCTATATCATACCATACATTGATATTAGCGGGGGTAGCAACGTCAAAAATCTTTTTTTACAGTAGCAATAAAAAGTATTTTTAATAAAAAAAGATAGAAGGATGTCATGTTTTAAACCCATTTTTTTTTCAAAGATTTTTACGAATAGAATACAGTATTGCACCAGCACTTTTCTTTTATTACTTTTTATAAACGGGGCTTTTTGCCAAACTGATGGGTTAGGTAGCTGGAGCCTTATCAACATAAAACTACAAATCGATAAAAAGTGGAGTGTATTTGGTGAAGCACAATTGCGCTCATTAAAATTTTACGATCACTTTCATTATCACGAATATAAAGCGGGGGTAAACTTTAAAGTACATCCCAATGTTACACTTACTGTAGGAGCAGGAAATTATGATACTTATAAAGAAGGAGGAAATTTTGTAAAGCCTAAAAACAATGATGAATTCAGGCTATGGCCGCAGGTTTCGTTAACTCATGCTTTAGGAGTTTTTACAATAGAGCAACGGTATAGGGCAGAATTCAGATTTACAAGTAATGGGTTTCGCAACAGGTTTAGGTACAGGGTAGGCCTTAGCTATCCTTTTGGAAAAAATAAAGCAGGTTACAAACCTTTTCAGATAAATGCAAGTAACGAGTTGTTTTTTACAAATAACGAACCGTACTTTGAAAGAAACAGGGCTTTGGTTTCTTTTGGGTATAAAACATCAAAATACACATCTATCCAAATGGGTTATTTACACCAATTTGATTATAAAATTAATGATGAAACGGGGCGTGATTTTTTACAGGTAGGTTTAAATATTGAAATACCAGGAAAAGTAAAAATGTAAATAACCTTAAAATATATTATTATTACTTGCATTAATCGTTAACATACCATTAAGCAGTTTGCAAAATTAAATGTTTGTTATAGAATGTAACTTAGATAAAAAGTAAAAATTATGGAAATCAGTAAAAAAACATTGTTGCTTGTAACCCTTTTGATGGGCCTTACTTTTATTGCAATAAGCCAGCCTTACCAAAAAGGTACATTATCTGTAAGTATGGGAGGCGAGGTACTCTTTGCAGAAAGAAAATTATCAGCAACCCATCATACAGGAGCCGGGGCTACAGTAAAAGGCGAATATGTATTTGGCAAACATGCATCGGCGACCCTTGTAAGTGGTTACTATTTTATGCAAGGCAAAAGCAAGGCCTTAATCAACAACGAAAATATTTCAGCAGTGCCGCTTAAACCCGGATTAAGGTATTACTTTGGAAACTTTTACGCCGCCGGAGAAGCAGGGGCTATATTTTTTGCCGGTTTCAACCAGGGAACAGGCTTTGTATATTCGTTTGGAATGGGAGATAAAATAACATTGGGTAACCGTGTTATAGATATTGCGTTGCGCCATGAAAGCTGGGTTGTAAATAGAAATACTAACAGTGTTATTGCAGTAAGAGTTGGGTACGAATTTGCTGTAAATCAAAAAACACAAAGAACGAGAGGATTTTAACGTGGATTTTTCAGTTGAAATCGTAAAAAGTTTAACGGGGTGAATTTACTAAAACAACTTGTTGCGCTTATTGCTTTCGCAAAGTTTTGGCAATCGAAGAAAATAATGTGCTTGAAAAATGTGTACTCGGCTTAAAAAAATGTTCCGAAAATACTCCCTGCCCCTCGCATGAACAGTACAAAACAATAAGATAACAATTGATAAAACTGTTTGGCCCAAAAAACGATTCAACAATTGGCGGATGTAATAAAAGAAGGGGAAGTGTATATCAATAATAGCAAGTAGGCATTGCTTACAAGAACAAACAGATACTGCTCAAATCGTTTAAAATATTTCATTGATAAAAATTTCCTGCTCCAACACTTTTTTATGTTTGTGAAAAAGGGTCATTAAATTTTGCAACGCTTGTTCTGGTAACGTAATAGTAATTGGCGCCTTAAACAACTGCTTGTTGTACAACATACGATTACCATATTCGGGAAGATAAGCGGCTGTTTGTGGTGGAATAAAAAAACTGGCCTTATTGCCCAAGTGCTTTTTAAATTCATGCAAATAAATATTGATACCCTCAAAATCTAAATCTCCAAAATGGAGGTATGGGTTTGGAATCAATTGCAACCACTTTACCAAATCGTTGCTTTGGGGATACCTACTTACAAACAAAGGTTTTATGTGCTTAAAAAGATAGGCCTGGCCTTTAATTTGATTAAAATTTTCTGCATTTTCTATACCCACAATTGTAATAGATGAATCGGGTAAAAAATGCTCATAATCCTGTATAAATGTAAAGCTTCCCGGCAATGGTTGCAATGTAAATGGCCGTCCGTGCATTTGGCAGCTTACCGGCTCATATACATTTGCCAAAAAACCGCTGAAAGTTCGGATGGACTTGATTTTTGAATCACCCGAAATCTGTGTAGCTACTGCCCTGCTGATGGTTTCTGCTGAAAGACTTATTACATACAAATCCAAATCTGGAATACCAAAATGATTGTGCAAATAGTGTTTCAATTTAGCAGAATCGGGCAGGTAAATTTGCGATTTTGTTTTGGATACTTGTCGTTTATACAAAATACCATCTTCCACCATTTTTACCACTGTAGGGTGTTGCATTGATGAACCTGCAATTAGCTCGTTGGGCAACGTAAGTGCTTGCAGTTTTTGCGCTATTTGCAGTGGTAATTTCATTAAACAGTTGCTAAGTGAGTTATAATTCGTTTAATACGGGTATTGCGTTTGGCATCTTTTTCCAGTTTATAAATATGCTTGTAATTCAAGGCATTATTTTCCGTTGGCGAACCATTGATGAGCAATATATTTCGGTCGTTGGCAAATTGTAAAATGCCTTTAATATTATTGGGATGCAGCTTTCCAATTTCATCCATCATACAATGCAATCTAAACTCTTTAAACCTTTTGCTGGCACCTTCTTTAAATACATTCAATAGCATAATATTGATCATTGCTTTTACCAACACATCCGTACCTTCAGAGCCAACATTGGATAATTTCTCTACCCAACCTGTATCGTTCTGGTTCTCCTCTACTCTAAATTTCAATTCAAAAGAATCTGACAATGCAATAGAATCTTTTCGATATTCTGCAATGGATTTGCTTAGTTGCATCAGCAGATCAACTGCCTTTTTATTCTTGCTATCCTGATCAACAGAGGAAAATAAATTGAGCCCACCAATATCAAAACTGTGCTCATCGTTATAGTTTTTTACCTGCACCAATAATTGCACTACTTTGTTGGCGCTATCATCTATCCTAAGTTCAATTTTACGTATGGCACCTACAAAGTTTTTGTTTTCGAAATCTTTATTGATGTTACTAATCACTTTTTGTATATCGCCGGTTTTAGACATCAGGTTGCCGGTTTCTTTACCAACTAATTTTATCACATTGGCAAACCTTTCATTCACTCGTTTTTCAAACTCATCAATTTTGCTATTGCTCATAAATTCGTTTAGGTCCTCTGCAAAGGCATGGTAGCCATGTTTATCACCCAATATTTCTGGAAACTGAAAAATATTTTGTGCAGAAAAATTGCCTAAAAATCTATTGGCAGCTTCTTTGAGTTCATCCAATCTTTTTATAGCCGAATAATAGCAGCGGCTAACCTCATCTATCAACAACCTGCAGCTTCTATCATTTTTATATAATTCCTTTTCCGCTGTATAGGCTTCCAACAAACTTAAATAACATTCCGTTTGCTGAAACCTGTAAAATGCTTTACTATCCTCTTCTAATTGAGCTAACTGTTGCTGCGCTTGTTTAATGCGTTCTTCACATTCACTGATGGCATTGCCGGAAGCCTCTTTTTGCAATCTATATTTTTCAGCCTCCGTTCCATATTGTTTCTCAAGATTCGCCTTCTGTATTTTATAATAATCTACCTTATCTATCAGTTCTTTTTTATCTTTTTTATATTCCGCCACCAAATCCCTGTTAAGTTCTATAAAAGATAATTCGGCGGTAATTTTCATACTAAAATTTTCAACTTCTTCCAAACGGTTGGTATCAGCACCCTTGCCTGCCAATGCCTGCTGCCGCCTGTTTTTTAGCTCCAATTCCTCTTTCTGCCAATTGAATTTATAGGTATTAATAGCTTCATTTATCTGTGTAATTTGTTGCGATAATACATTTTCAATTAGCGCTATTTTTTTACCATGATCTCGTTCTTTGCTCTTTACTTGCTTATCAAGTTCCTGCTCCATTTGCTGTGCCATTTGCTGTGCTTGTGCCAATGCCTCGCTGCCTTTGGCTATGCTGTCATCAATAGCTACAATGGCTTGTTGCCTGGCCTCGGTAGCCTTTTGTGCCCAGTCCTTTACCAAAAAAATGGCCTGTTGCAATTGCTGCTGATCCTGCTCTTGCTTGTACTGCAACTCCAACAAACTGTCTTTGGCATCTTTCAATTGCGGCTGGTATTTTTTCTTAGTTTTTTCTAACTGCAGCACCTGCTGTTTTAAAAGTGTAGCAAGTTTACCCTCAATTAGTAAAAGTTCATTTTCAAACAGTTTCAAATCTGCCTGGTAAGCCGACAAGGTTTTTACCTGTAGTGGAATATCCTGCAAATCAATTTGTACACCATATAAATTATTACTACCGTCATTTAATGCAGGATTTAAGCCCGTGTTAAATAGTAACTGTTCTGGTACAGCCTTACCAATGGTTGCTTCCCACCCCGGTTTATTTTTATTTAGCCATCCATACAACGCTGATTCACTATTCGCCAATTTCTCTGTAATGGATGTTACAGATTCTTTGGCTTTTAAAATGGCTGTATCCAATCTTTCCTGTTCCTTTTCTACTGATTGTTTAGCAGCTCTTTCATCCAACTCCCACTGCTTTTGCAAGGTTTCCTGCATCAATTTAAGGTGCTTTATTTCATTCTCACTTTCTTGTATCGAAAGCTTGTATTGCGCTACAGTAGCGTGGGCATCCGTCAACTCCTTTTCAAAATATCGTTGGTGTGTAGTAGTGGCTTTTTTTATTCGCTCCTGTTGTAGTAATTGCTGCCGCTGCTCCACCGCTACATTAGCCTGCTCAATTGCTTCTTTATGTTGCAAGCGAATGGCTGCTAAATTTTTTTCCTGTTGCAAACGAGCAGCTTCTTTTTCGGTGGCTGCCTGCTCTCGTTGGTTCATCATCTCTTCCTTTTTAGTTTGCTCAAACACACGGGCAGCCTGCGCTAATCCATTAAAAAGGCTTTCAAACATTAAAGTTACTTCTGCAAACTGACTCGTTAAAATCTGTCGTTCCTTATTAAATTTTTCCAACTCTTGTTCCAATTCTGTCTTCTTACCAATTCGTTCTATTATGGTTTCTATTTGTTGTTTGGCATAAAATTCTGCCCTTTCCTTCGCCTTTTTTAGTTCGCTTTCTAATACGCTTATTTCGCCTTTTATCTTTTCGGCCTTATTTCTAAAACGCTGTTCTGTGGCATCAATTTTTTCCAGCAGATCGGCTCTTTCACTTTCCTGCTTTTCATTTTTATCAACCAATTTTGGAATGCTTCTTTTAACCTGTGCGGCAGACCATGCAAGCTGCAGTGAAAACTTGTTTTTCTCCGATTCTAAATGCTTAATCGCCAAATGATTTTTTACTACCTGTTCGGCTTGTTTTACCACCTGCGGTTTTTTATACTCCTCAATATCTTTCAGTTGACTTTCAAAGTTTTTTAGGTGATGCGTATAGCTTTGTAAATCAATGGAGGTCTCCTCTTCATTAAGCGACATAATAATGGTTTGCTTAATAAACTCAGCCTCTAGCTTACTGTTTAAAAATACATTCTGTATGGTACGGGGAATATTTTGGTACTGCTTACTTTGTAACAATGCATATTTTGCAAACTCTTTTTTGCCCATTTCTGTATTGCCATACAAAATATCCCTGTACTCTTCATATCGGTCTATCTTTCGGCTATTATCAATTTTTTGTGCATCGAGTAAATGCCGGATGTCTTCCCATTTTTCGTAAGATCTGCCATCGTTGCTAATAAAATATTCCCGTTGGTAAGCACCATCAATAAATCTAAAACAAACCTTACCCTGGCTCTTAAAGGCAAGTATGCAAAATGGGTTGGTTTCTCTATTTACTTCATAAATCAAATAAGAGTTTTGATAAGGAAAATAATATTCCGCAAAATTTTTCTTCTCTTTTGAAATACCTAACTTAAGTGTATCGGCATTGTAAAAAAACAATATGGCCCGTAGCAACGTACTTTTTCCCACGCCTTGGGTACCTATCAGGTGCACATTACCATCTACCATTACCTCTGCATAAGGAATGGTGGCGCTGTTGATAAAAATAACTTTATTAAGAAATCTCATTGGTTGTTTCTGCTTGTATTTGAATGGTTACAATTAACTGTTTAATATAATTGAAAGAGGCCATTACTTTGTATTGCTGCATTAATGCATTCTCCATTTCGACAAAGCCCGGCGCTACCAATTGCTTTTCAATTAAAGCTGTTATTCGCTCCTGGTAACTACCATCACCGGTCAACCGCTTCATAATTTCCAGCTTCTCTTTTAAGCCGGCATCCATTTTTACCTGCACCAAAATATCAGACGGGGTAAATCTAAAGCCGGGGTTAAATCCATTATCAAAAGCCATAAAAAAATCTACCACATCTATCCAGCGATAGGCTTGCTCCACTTTACTTTCCAGTGTTGATTTTAATTCCGTTCTCGAAAAATAAAAATATTCATCGCCCCTTTCCAGTACAAAATTAATGGCAATAAAATAGTTGTACAATTCATCAAATTGCTCATCAATGATGTTGTACAATTTACGGCTATTATCATCAGCACTATTGCTGCAAACAAATTTCCCCTTGCTTAATACATCAAATATATCTGCGGTATATTTACTGATTGCACTCATAATTTTTAATCTATTTTTTTAACCAGGCTTTTATTCCCTGAAGAAGCTTCATGGGCAAATATGATTTTGTTATTTATTTCTGTTAGTAAAAGAAAAAAATAATCACGCCGTACAGTAAATCTTTATTAAACTTTTACCAGTATATTTTTTTCATTTTCCCCTTCATCGTATTAGTTTTCCTCATCAGCCACATTGATAAAATTTAGACTACCATTTAAACTACCTGTTATCCTTACTGCGGATACACCATCGCATACTCTACCATACCATCTTTTTGAAAAACATCCTTTACCAGCAATTCTTGTTCATACAAAGAAATCATCTGGCAAAAAATAGTAATTTTTTCTTCATAACTCACTTCCCGTTCATAATGGTATTGCATTATGTAACTGTGCAAATGATGGCGAGATGCCACAAAGCCTCTTTTTATTTCCTCCAAATCAATAAATATCTCTTCTTCTACTCCCGGCAGTAAATCATCACTAGCAATACTATCAGCCACAGGCAACGATAATTTTTTACCACGAAGTTGCCTGGCAGCCACTTTCTCTATTAAACTTCTGCCTTCATCTGTTTGCAAATAATCCAGTGAAAGTTTTAGCGGATAGCTTGGCCTGCTTTCAAATACAAGGTCATTACTTTGCCGGAGTATATTTACCAAATTGGTTTTTGCCTTCAACTCAAACTGGTCTTTCAGGTATTTTATTTGCTTTATTTTTTCGAGTATTCTGCTTTGGTGTTTTACCTGGTTGAGGTATTCAATAATTTGCTTTTGAATTTCTATCAGGTTATGGCGGCTCTCCGTTAATTGGTTGCGTAACAATACCACCACCTGTTTTAATTCTTCATCCAACGCAGTTATAAAAAAGGTAATTTCTTCCTCTGTAACCAATACTTCCGTTTGTTCAATCAGCCTGTAAATATCCCTTCTCTTGCCATCAAAAGATTCTAACCGGGCAATTTTGATGTTATAATTGGGTTCTGTTTTAAAGGCATTTTCAATATTCCTGTTTAGGTCAACTACATTCCTAAGGGTAATTCGTCCTATTTTTCTTAGGGCCGCTTTTATCTGTTTTAAGTAAGTGTATTTTCTATTTTCGTTGTTTTCTTGCAAGTAAAAATTAATGGTTTGTTTTACCTGCTGAATATTTTCATTGATATAGGATATGTTGATCTCTTCATTTACCTCCAAAATCTGTTCGAAAAAAGACTGAAATTGCTCATCCATCTCCAAAAAAGCTCCATTCTTTCTCAATACTCCTTTTAAACAAAGTATTTCAATTTGTTCCGCTTCCAGCAATTGAATGGCATCATCATATCTATAAACAAATGATTTGCGTTTTTCAAACAGCTCAATCAATAATTCCTTAGACCTACCCAATGTATTGATCAGCTCTTTTATTGATTGAAAATGATTCATACTGCTGTTACTTCCTTGTTGATAAACAAATTTTTTTGAAGGCAAATATACATGGATTGCTTTTGTATTGGATTAATTGGAAAGTAACCTTTCCATTAGTGGCAGGGGCAATGCATTCACTTTACCTAAAGCTACCTATGGTGCATAGCAATCATTT
>JBBQTZ010000066.1:0-19749 GCA_038234405.1 Chitinophagales bacterium | reverse complement strand
TATAAGAAAGATGGAACTCCCTTTTGGGTATCTATTAGTGTAAAACCAATATTAGATGAGGTTGGAAATATTACACAATATATTGCAATTGAAAATGACATTACCATCCGAAAAGAAAGAGAGTTTGCAATAGAAGAATTGTATAAAGAAGTAGCTGACTATAAATTTGCCTTAGACCAGTCTGCTATTGTAAGTATATTTAGTGTTACAGGTAAAGTGGTACATGTAAATGAACGTTTTTGCGAATTAAATGGCATAATTGAAAAAGACATTGTAGGTGAAGATTACCGATCGGTTAGTTTAAGCATGAGGGATAAAACTGTTTTGCATCCAATATGGAAAAAATTATTAGAAGGTGATATTTGGAAAGGTGAACTGATAAATAAAAATTGTAACGGTAAGTTATATTGGGCAGAAACTACCATTGTGCCATTACTGGATTACAACGGAAGGCCTCACCAGTTTTTAGCAATACAGAATGATATTACTGAACGTAAGGCATTAGAAGAACAACTAATAACAAGTAAGAGTAAATTAGAACTTGCAATGCAGATTGCTCAGTTGGGAAGCTGGGAAATAGATGCAATAAGTAAATCACTCTATCTCTCAAAAGAACTCAGAATCATTTATCATTTTCCTCAGCAGGGCGATATTTCATTAGCAGAATTATTTAGTAAAATCCATCCGGACGATGTTAGCCTTATGGATGAACGAATGAACCTTACCAATGGTATTACAAAGCAAAATGAATTTGAGTACCGTTTTATAATAGATGGAGAAATCAGGTACATGTTATCAGAAATATCTCCACGGGTAAATGAACAGGGAAACCTGATTGGTTCGTTTGGTACGGTACGAGACATTACCCAACAAAAATTAAGCAATTTGGCTTTAAAGAAAAGTGAAGAAGAAAAAGCTGCAGTAATCAATAATGCACAAACCATGATTTGTATCCACGATATGAATGGTATTATTTTAGATGTAAATGCGGCTGGTGAAAAAATGAGTGGCTTTTCCAAAGAAGAAGTGGTTGGTATAAATTTAAAATTAATTGTATCACCTGATTTTCAAGAGTATTTTAAAAATTATTTAGTAGAAATTAATACCAATAAAACTGCAAAAGGCTCGTTACAAATAATTAACAAAGCCGGACAAAAAAGAGCGTGGCTATATCAAAATACCGTATATGATAATAATGGTAACAACCCTTATGTAATTGCCAGTGCTATTGACATTACAGAATCTGTAAAGGCACAAAATGAAATTGAAAGGCAACAACAGTTTATACGCCAGATAATTGATAATAGCCCAAATGTAATTTTTGTGATGAATGAAGAGCAGCAGATTGTATTGAGTAACAAAACTTTTAATCAGTATTATCAATACAACGAAAAAGAAACGCCCTTTGCAGGTACATTGTCTAAAGGGCCATCAGATATTTTTCTGGGAGATTATAATAGCATGCTAGAATTGGAAGAATCAGAAACTATTCGCATGGAAGGCTCCATGCAAACGCTTGATTTTAATAACAATATTACCTGGTTTAACATCATTAAAAAGTGTTTTAAAGAAAAGAGTGGAAAAAAATATATACTTGGCTTTGGGATGGATATTACTACCAGATTCAATGTAGAGTCGGATTTAATAGCTGCAAACGAAATGGTTGAACGGTCTTTAAAAGTTAAAGATCAGTTTATATCAAACATGAGTCATGAAATACGTACCCCTCTTAATGCTGTTATAGGATTTACAGATTTACTTGCAGAAACAAGCCTCAACAGCGAGCAGGCAGATTACATAGGTATAGTAAAAACGGCTTCTCAAAATTTGCTGGCACTTATTAATAATATACTTGATTTATCAAAGATAGAATCAGGTAATCTTGCACTTGAATGTTTGCCGGTAGATATTAAGAAGATAGTTACCGATTCAGCCAGAATACTGGAACCTAAAGCAAAAAACAAAGGTGTAAAAATGATTTGCACTTTAGATAGTAATATTCCAGATAAAATGATGGGAGATCAATTAAGGTTGTCTCAAATATTATTTAACCTGTTAGGCAATGCTGTAAAATTTACTGATAGCGGTTATGTAGAACTATCTTGTAAAATGGTGGCCGGATCAGATAGTAAGAAGCATTACATAGCTTTTTCAGTTAAGGATACTGGTATTGGAGTTGCCCAGGAAAAACAAGCCGATATATTTGAAAGGTTTACACAGGCCAATACAGATACACAACGGCTTTATGGAGGTACAGGCCTTGGTTTAAACATAGCAAAGAGTATTGTAGATATGTATGGCGGTACTCTTACTATGGAGAGCATACCAAATATAGGTACCACCTTTAATTTTATTTTACCATTTAAGATATATGAAGGAAATGAAATTTTAAAAGAAGTGAAATCAATAGATGGGGAAACAATTTTATCTATAAATGCTGTAAAAGCTATTCATGTTTTACTTGCCGAAGATAATATGGTAAATGCAATGCTTGCACGGCAGGTATTAAAAAATGCAGGTTTTGTTGTGGAGCATGTTGTAAATGGTGCACTTGCTGTAGAAATGGTGCAACAACAACATTTCGATATAGTTTTAATGGATATTCAAATGCCTGTAATGAATGGTATTCTTGCTACAAAAAATATACGGCAGCTAGTGGGTGAAATTTCTACCATTCCTATTGTGGCGATGACAGCGCACTCCCTTTATGGTGAAATGCAAAATTGCTACAACGCCGGTATGTCAGGCTATGTATCTAAACCCTTTAAACCCGAAAATTTATTTACAGCAATAATTGATGCAATTAAATCTACCCAACAAAATAAAATACTCAATTTTGCGTTAAATGACCAAGTAGTAAACCCCTAGCTATTTAAATCCCTATTTTTTAAAATAAATCCGTACACAAATGCTAAAAATTATCCTCAAACTTACCGTACACTAATTATTATCTTTTTGATAATTAACTACTCATTTATTCTTCCCTGATGGTTTAATAAATTATATCTGTAGGTGCTAGTTTAAAAATAGCACAGCAGTAATGCAATCCGGTAAACTACTAAATCCCCTACTAAAATGACAACCGAACAATTACCCGTTAACATCGATCTCAGTTATTTGCACACAGTAACCGGAGGCGATAAGGCTTTTGAAAAAATGTTACTGGAAGGCGCAGTAGCTGATATACAAGTTAAAATTGACAGCCTGCAAAGAGCCTGGGAAATGGAAGATGCTTCTTCTATACGTATGAATGCACACTCACTTAAATCGTTGACTGCTATAGCAGGTTTACCACAAATAGAGCGTTGGAGTAAAATTATAGATCAACTTTTTTCGGATGGTGTATTTCATTCACAAAGCAAAGAACCGTTTACAGGTATTTTTAATGGATGGAGCCTTGTAAAGCCTCAATTGCAGGAAGTAATAGCTGCATATTAATTGATGAATATTTTTAATAAAAACCACCATTATTATTGTGGTTTTTGGCATTACTATTAGCTGCTTTTATTAATGAACTTCTAAAAAATTACTTTTTAAAAGCAGTTATCAATTTTTTTCTGAAGGCATCATTTTGTGTAAGTTCTATTCTAAAATCATTTAGCCAGCCTTGCAACAGCAGGTTTTCGGTTATAGATAGGTTATTAAAAAAATAGGCAGCTTCAATTTTTTCTCCACTTTGCATGGTTGCATAAAATGCTTCTGTAAGTATAAAAGCTGTGCTGCCGTTTTTTATCCCAAATTGTTTATATATTTTCTGGTTATCCTCGTCTTCCATAAAAAATTCAACTATATCTGCAATAATACCATAGCTATTGGTAGTAAGGTATCGCCTCTTGTTTAGTATGCTGCAAAGTTGTACGTAATTTTTAGTGGTGGAAGCTGTAAGCCGATCACTCCATAATTGTTGCATTTTTACTGTTAAATCGGCAGGATTAAACTTTTTTTTAAGTATTGTATCGTATTTTAAGGCGTTATGTATTTCAAAAATAGTTTTGCAGTAGGCCTCTTCCGGCAACGCTTTAATACTATTTAAAATATCTTTCTCTTTTATTTTTCTGGGATTTTGATACAGCATCAAAGACGATACAATTGGGAAAATTGCTGTATGATTATCTAACCCAAATAACTGTACATTACTTTTTACATTATCCATCCCTACTAAATCTAACAAGTATTCTGCATTGGCATTACTGCTAAACATCATCATTCCCTTAGCTATATCAATTAAATGAACACTATCTTTTTTAAGATGCCCTATAGTTTTTTCATAAGCTAACCAGGCAGTATGGGCACCACCATCTGTATTGGGCAGGTAATATCTGTCAAGCTCAACAAGCGCTATTAAACTATCTTCATTAATTATATAGCTACCTGCCTGCTTGGCAAATTCAATGGCTATCATAAGCTTTACCGTGCTAGCCAGCGGCATTAACTTATTTTCGTTAAGCCTGGCTTGCAGTGTATCATTTTTAGTTACATACAAGGAGGCTCTATCTTTATTTGCAATTATAAACTGCAGCATAGAATCTGCTTTGGACTGGCTAAACACAGTAACAAACTGGAGTTGTAATACAAATAGTAAGCATCCTTTTACTACATATTTAAAGCTGCTCATTGGTTTTATATTTACTGCTTACAAGTAAATGTAGCTATTTTAAAATTGATTTTTCCACATCATACTCTCCACCGGTCTGTTATGTTGCCCGCTATATTTTGCATTCTTTTTTTGATTGTATTTTACTTCAATTTCACCATCTACCGGAAAATAAATTAACTGGCCAATTGGCATGCCAGCATAAACTCTTACGGGTTGTTTAACGGAAATCTCCAAAGTCCAGTTGCCGCAAAACCCAACATCGCCTTTACCTGCAGTGGCATGTATATCAATACCAAGGCGGCCTGTAGATGATTTGCCCTCCAAAAAAGGTACATGGGCATGTGTTTCTGTATATTCATCTGTAGCACCAAGATAAAATACATGCGGAAGTAGCAAAATGCCCGCTTCAGGTATTTCAAAATGTATTATTTCGTTGTGTTTTTTAGCGTCTAACTCATTGTTAACATACGTGGCCAGGTATTTACCCAAGTGTACATCGTAGCTGTTACTGCCAAGGCATTCTCTGTCGTAAGGATTAATTTTAATAGTGCCTTTTTTTATTTCTTCTAAAATTCTGGTATCACTAAGTATCATATTGGCGTTTTAATTGATTGCTTTATTTTTGATAAAACAAATTTGTAGTAGTGTTTTTTTTAGCAAGTTGCTAATATGGGTTATTAATTTTACAATCTCAAATTATCAGTCGTATTATGCCAATGGTTTATCAACAAAATATTAACCTGGTCAGCCGGTTGGGAGTTTGGCATATTGCAGAAGACGAAGATTTTTTTTTGAACGAACAAATTCCACTTGGCCGGGATATAACCCATCCTAAAAAAAGGCTGCAGCATTTGGCAGGCAGATACCTGCTCAAAATACTTTTTCCGGGCTTTCCTTACCAGTTAATAAAAATTGCAGCTACCCGGAAACCATATATTGAAAATGAGCTTTTCCACTTTAGTATTTCTCATTGTGGTGATTATGCAGCCGCTATGGTAAGTACCAATCAAAGGGTAGGGGTAGATGTAGAATTGTTTACCACCAAAGTATTAAAAGTAAGGCATAAATTTCTTGGTGAAGCAGAACAACAAATGATTGCTCAAATGGCGCCCATTAACTCAGATAATTACATTCAGTTACTAACAACGGCCTGGAGTATAAAAGAAACTTTATTCAAATGGTATGGTGATGGTGAGCTTGATTTTATTGATCACCTTCAAATTAATGCAATTAAAATTGCAGACAATAAAGGTACAGCACTATGTAAAATATTAAAAAATGATCGGGTAGATTTAACCGTTCATTTTTTATACCTGAATAATAACTGTGTAGCATGGGTGCTCAGTTGAGTGTACTAAAAAATGCACCTGGTTTACGGGAGTATTTTTATAAACAATTTTTTAAATTAAAAATGATAACCAACTTTTAGTGTGATGCTAAAATTGAAAGCTGTTTGGTTATAAGTAGCAAATCCTTCATTACCAATACTATTATTGGCATAGTTATAATAGGCAACATACTTAGATCCGCTTGCAGTACGAAGACCTATGCCTGAGGTATATTCGAGTGTAAGTTTGTCATAAATTGTCTGGTACCCAAAATGTACCATAATGTCGTTTAATGTTTCATTTTCACTTTTGGAAGCTCCGGTATGTACCGCACCGTTATTGGCATTATTTACAAGGCCAGGGATGCTAAAATTATATTTGTAGTAATCGTACGATACCGCAATAAAACTACCGTCCGGAGCCTCACTATCAAAGTAAAGCCGCGGTTGTACAGAGAACATATAACCCATGGTTGGTTTTCTGTAATCAAAGCTGTATAATCTTTCTGCATCGTCCGTTATCTGCCTGTTATCACCCCAGGGATATTTAAAATTTACCTCTTCATTCTCTTGCTGGATAATGCCTCTCAGGTAATTTTTTCCTGTTACTCCTGCACCAACCTGCACTGTAAAAAAATCATTTATTCTTCTTTCTAAATAAACAGGAAAAGTGCCGGTAATAAAGCCAAGAGGAGAAATTTTTACAATAGTATTCTCCCCGGTTTTTTTTGATTTTGATCGCTCTGTTTTATTCTCATTAAAGATAATTACTACTGTGCTATCTTTTCTGTTTTTTGAGGATTGAGCAGCTACAAATAGCTGTGTGTACATTAGTATAAGCAGGACGGAAAAACATTTCCTTAACATCATTTAAATTTTTATTGAGCGCAAATGTATCTACTTTCGTCTAAAACAAATCATGAAGAAATTAATTATTAGTTTAGTAACCCTACTGATACTTCAAAATACCAAAGCACAAAAAGTTATTATCAATTGGGGTGAGGAAAGTAAAAAGGAATTATCATTCGGATCCTTTGTAAATGGCAAGGGAACAGACATGGTTAAATTCTGTTTTGATGTAAAACGTAAAGGATTTATGGGGCGTAACAGTACTTCTACTCCCGTTCTTACCAGGTTTAATGATAAACTTACAGAGCTGAATGAAAGGGCAATTGAAGCTGATGAAGAGGGTATTAAATTTAATGATATCCTTAGCATAAAAGGAAAAATATTTTTGTTTACCAATCAGTATGATAAAGAAACAAAAGCAACTACATTTTTTTGTCAGGGTATTAATATTACAACCATGGAGCCGGAAGGTAAAGTGATAAACCTTGGCACTTTTGATGCGTTCAAAAAATCGTCGCAGGCTTCTGTTGGATATGAGTTATCAAAAGATTCCAGCAAAATATTGATGTTTGGAAATAATGCATACAAAAAAGATGAGAACGAGAAATATTACATCAGTGTTTTAGATAACAACATGAATAAATTATGGTCTAAAACAATAGAGCTTCCTTACAAAGATAAATTTGTATCTATAGAAGATCATTTAATAACAAACAATGGCAAAGTTGGCGTTTTAATTAAGCATTACGATCAGGAAGTATCGAGAGAATCAGTAAGAAAGGATGGCAGCAAAATCCCCTCCTACAAAACAAAAATGCTGGTGTATGATAAAGACAATGTTGCTCCGGTGGAGTATGTACTTGATCTAAATAATAAGTTTGTACATACACTTCAATTGGTTGATGATAAAGATGAAAAACTGGTATTATTTGGTTTGTATAAAGAGAAGCATAATGGATATATAAATGGCTTCTTTATTGCAAATTTTGATAGAACCACTAAAATAGTTACTACAAAAAATTTAAACCAGTTTCCTGAGGCATTGGTAGAGCAAATAAAGATTGATAAGCAGGGTACAGATAAAGAAAGCGATCCGGGATTATCTAATAGATTTAAATTGGCTGAAGTAGTTAATAGGGCCAATGGCTCAAAAGATTTTATACTGGAATACAGTAGTGAAATTTATATACCGCCTACCTCTTTTTACAATGGAACAATTTGGGTAACTTCCGGCGGATACTGGAAATATGATTATGGCAATATTATAGATATCAATCTGCAAAAAGATGGCAAAACAATTATAGCAAGAATTCCTAAAATGCAAAGCTCAAGAGATGTAAGAATTTTCAGCAATTTTAAAGCCTTGCCGTATAAAGATAAACTCCTGGTATTTTACAATGATGATGATGATAATATTGATCGGGAAATCACAAAAAAGCCCGACCCTTTGTATAAATTTAATAAGAGTGTATTTGTGATGGGGGTGATTGACAATACAGGTAATGTATCAAGAGAGATCTTATTTAGAAACAGAGATAATAAACTTACCACAGCAGTAAGAGAGTGCAAACGAATTGACAATAGCAGAATTGGATTATATGCTCAAAAGTTTGGAGGGTTGTTTGCACCTGCAAAAGACAAAGTGGGTATTATTGAAATACAATAATACAAACCAGGTTTTTTTTCGCCAGATCTTTAATGAACATAGTACGCTTTATGCTTTCTATCTTTTGAGAAAAAAAGTATGCTGTATTGATTTTTTTAATCAGTGTGCTAAGTACTTTATTTTACAAAATTTTAGATAGTAATCTTGCTGGAGCTGATAAGTTACAGTGGGATTTATGTTTAAGTTATTTAACTCAATAAAGCATATCAACTTTACTGCCGTCATTTAATACAATTTAACCCAGCCTTTGCAGTTGAAAACCTCATTACGGTTTCAACTGAAAAAGCAGGTTAATGCGTGGTATTGTACAATTTGCATAAAATAAAAATAGAAAAATTACATTTTTATAACTTTTCTGTAGTAAACTCCACAAACAGATACTATTAAACGCCTTGAAATGCCATAAATGTCATATTTTCTGAAAAAAAACTTTATAACACTCCTGAAAATCTATATTTATTGGCTGAATTTAAAATTATACTGCTATCTTTGCAGCCCAAAAATATGGCTAAGCAAGCACTCATCAAACAAGACGGTACAATATTAGAAGCATTAAGCAACGCTATGTTCAAAGTGAAGCTTGAAAATGGTCATGAAATACTGGCCACCATCTCTGGAAAAATGAGAATGCATTATATAAGAATATTGCCAGGAGACAAGGTAGGAGTGGAAATGAGCCCTTATGACTTAACAAGAGGAAGAATTATATTTAGATATAAATAGTAAAGCCAATTGTTGCAATTGGTTATTGATAATAACTTGTAAAAATAAATAAAATGAAGGTTAAAGCTTCAATCAAAAAGAGAAGTGTTGATTGCAAAATTGTTAGACGCAAAGGTGTTTTGTTCGTAATTAACAAGAAAAATCCTCGTTTTAAGCAAAGACAAGGATAATTAATTGTTTATGAATAGGTTGCTGGTTTTTTAACTTAGCCTTCCTCTAAAATCTGACTTTAAAAATCACAAATCAAAAATAAATTATGGCTCGTATTGCTGGTATTGATTTACCAAAAACAAAAAGAGGTGAAATAGGTCTTACTTACATATATGGTATTGGACGATCTACCGCTCAGTATATTTTAACCAAAGCTGGTATCAGTTATGATAAAAGGGTAAATGAGTGGAACGATGATGAACAAACTGCCATTCGTACAGTTATAAACAACGAATTTAAAACTGAAGGTGCATTACGAAGCGAAGTTCAAATGAACATTAAGCGTTTGTTAGATATTGCTTGTTATCGTGGTTTACGTCATCGCAAAGGTTTGCCGCTTCGTGGACAGCGTACCCGTACCAACAGCCGCACCCGTAAAGGCAAGCGTAAAACAGTTGCTGGTAAAAAGAAAGTAGCTAAAAAATAATTAATCAATTTGCAAAATAGCTTTATGCAGTTTTGCAAATTTTTAATACGGCACATTTTTTTGAACAACGCCAGATAGCCAGGAGCCAGCAGGAGGGTTGTGTCAGTCCAGGTTATTTGTTTAACCCGGAATTTTTATAAACGATTACCTACAAAATTATTTATGGCAAAAGCACAAGGCGGAAAAGCCGCAACCGGCAAAGCAGCCGCAAAAAAGAGAATTGTAAAAGTTGATAGTTTTGGAGATGCTCATATAGTAGCAAGTTTCAACAACATCATTATCAGTTTAACCAACAAAACCGGTCAGGTTATATCATGGTCGAGTGCTGGTAAAATGGGGTTTAAAGGAAGTAAGAAAAATACACCCTATGCAGCCCAGATGGCAGCTTCAGATGCAGCTAAAGTTGCATTAGATGCAGGTTTAAAGAGAGTTGATGTGTTTGTAAAAGGTCCAGGTTCGGGTCGTGAAGGTGCTATAAGAGCATTATCACAATCAGGTATAGAAGTGAATATGATAAAAGACGTAACTCCATTACCACACAACGGTTGTCGTCCTCCAAAGAAAAGAAGAGTATAACGAGCTGATTACTTACAAGGGGTAATCTAAAGTTCAAATAATATTTCAAAAAGGATACAGTATTCATTTTTAAGATTTTTATAATGCTGTATCGTCACAAAAAAATCAGATAACAACAATGGCAAGGTACACAGGTCCTAAAACAAAGATCTCCAGAATATTTGGAGAGCCAATTACAGGTAATGGCAAATGGTTAACAAAAAATAGCAATCCTCCGGGAATGCATGGTGCTAACCGTAAGCGTAAAACTTTAGGTGAATACGCTCTGCAACTTCGTGAGAAACAAAAAGCAAAATATACTTATGGTTTGCTAGAAAAGCAGTTTCGTAAAACTTTTGACGAAGCTGCAAGGCGCAAAGGAGTTACAGGCGAAAACCTGATTAAACTTTTAGAAGCTCGTTTGGATAATACAGTTTTTCGTATGGGAATTGCACCAAGCCGTCAAGCTGCCCGTCAGCTAGTAAGCCATAAACACATTACTGTAAATGGTGAAATTGTAAATATCCCTTCTTATTCTATGAAGCCGGGTGAAACCGTTGGATTAAAAAATAAAAGTGCTGTTAATACTTCTATCACTTCTTCTATGAGAGGTAAAAATGCCAAGTTTAATTGGGTAGATTTTAATGAAGCTGAACTAAAAGGTACTTTTATCGCTTATCCTGAAAGGGAAAGTGTTCCTGAAAATATTAAGGAGCAATTGATTGTGGAATTATATTCTAAATAAACATTTTGCTGATAGTTAATAGCTATCAGTTTTTGTTACCTTAAAATAAACCACATCAAAAAAGTTGATAAGGCTTTATATAAGCAAGTAAACAAGTAAACAATTAAACAATTAAACAGTAAATATGGGCATTTTAAATTTTGTAAAACCTGATAAAATTGTTCTTCAGAAAGCAACTGATTTTGAAGCCCAGTTTGAATTTCGTCCACTTGAACCAGGTTACGGTGTTACTATTGGTAACGCTTTGCGTAGGGTATTGCTTAACTCGTTAGAGGGATACGCAATTATTGGAATAAATATAGTTGGTGCCGACCACGAATTTGCTACCATTAAAGGTATAACAGAAGATGTAACGGAAATAATACTGAACCTAAAACAAGTACGTTTTAAGAAAAAGGTAGATCACGAAGTAAGCGTAGAAAAAATAACATTATCATTAAAAAATAAAACAGAATTTACTGCTAAAATGATTGGTGAAGCATCACCTGTGTTTGAAGTAATGAATCCTGAATTATTGATTTGTGTAATGGATGTAAGCGCTAAGCTTGACATAGAAATTACCATTGGTAAAGGAAGAGGATATGTGCCTGCTGAAGATAACAAAGAAAAGAATGTACACTTTGGATACATTGCTACTGATGCTATTTACACTCCAATCAAAAACGTAAAGTACACTATTGAAAACACTCGTGTTGAACAACGTACAGATTTTGAAAAATTAATTATGGAGGTTGTTACAGATGGTACTATACACCCGGAAGAAGCTGTTAAACAAGCTAGTCGTATTTTGATCCAGCATTTGATGATAATTACAGATGAAAACATAACTTTCGATACCAAAGAAGATAAAAAAGAAGACTTGGTAGATGAACAAACTTTACAGTTACGTAAAGTATTAAAAACACCTTTAGAAGATCTTGATCTTTCTGTACGTGCCTTTAATTGTTTAAAAGCAGCTAAAATTAATTCATTGAGTGAGCTTGTTCAATATGAGCAGGAAGATTTAATGAAGTTTAGAAATTTCGGTCAAAAATCGTTAAGCGAAATTGAGCAGGTATTAAACGAAAGAGGCCTGGGTTTTGGAATGGATCTTAGCAAGTTGAAATTGGATGACGAGTAATCATTGAATCAAAAATCGCTGTAGTTAATCTATAGCTATTAAATCATAATAATTATTATACTAGTAAATAAGTAATTTTTTATAACAAGTAGTCTGTAATTCCTGACACGGTACAGACGAATTTAAACTTTAAAGTCATGCGTCACGGAGACAAAAACAATAATTTAAGCAGAACAGCCTCTCATAGAAAGGCATTGCTTATGAATTTAGGTTGCCAGTTAATTACTTACAAAAGGATAACTACTACTTTGGCTAAAGCTAAGGCACTGCGTACTTATATTGAGCCCCTTATCACCAAAACAAAAAATACTGCTACTAAAGAGAGCATCATGCACAATCATAGAGTAGTATTTAGCTATTTGAATGATAAACTTGCTGTAAAAGAATTATTTACAGTTGTTGCCCCAAAAGTTGTTGATCGTCCGGGTGGATATACACGAATTATTAAATTAGGTAAAAGAATAGGTGATAGTGCGGAAGTAGCTATGATAGAATTAGTAGATTTCAACGAAATTTATGGTAAAGGCAAAGGAGCTGCTACAGCAAGTGAGCCAGCTAAAAAAACAAGAAGAAGCGGGGGTAAAAAGAAGGTTTCTGATGAAATTGCCACTGATGAAGTTGCCACTGATGAAGCTATTACTAATGAAGTTGCTACAAAAGAAGTTGTTACTGGTGAAGTTGCTACAGAAGAGGTAGCCACTGACACAAAGCCTGTTGATACTGCAGGTAAAGAAGATAAGTCTGAATCATAATTCATTAATACTGAATTCAAATCCAAATCATATTAAACTCCGATATACCAATCGGAGTTTTTTTTACGATAAACATTTTTTAATTACTCAGATTTAGAAATAAAATTTTTCATTGCGTTTTTGAATCTATTTCTTTGCAAAAATCAATACATCACAATGATAAACAATACTCCAAAATTGCCTGCGGTTTTATTATTACAAGATGGCACAGTATTACATGGTTTTGCATTTGGAAAAATAGGTAC
This sequence comes from Chitinophagales bacterium, assembly GCA_038234405.1. Taxonomy (GTDB): domain Bacteria; phylum Bacteroidota; class Bacteroidia; order Chitinophagales; family Chitinophagaceae; genus Ferruginibacter. The sequence continues at coordinate 6,533 of JBBQTZ010000066.1, read as the reverse complement.
TGCTACAGGCGAAATTTGCTTTAATACAGGAATGACGGGATACCAGGAAGTTTTTACAGACCCTAGCTATTATGGACAAGTATTAATAATGAATAGTGTTCATATTGGTAATTACGGAGTTAAAAGTGCAGATGTAGAGAGCAACAGTGTAAAAGTAAAAGGTGTAATTGCCCGTAATTTAGAGGAGCAGTTTTCCCGTTTTTTAGCCGATGGAAATTTACAGGAGTATTTTGAACAGCAGCAGGTTGTAGCAATTAACGGTTTAGATACAAGGTCGATTGTGGAACATGTGCGCACAAAGGGTGCTATGAATTGTATCATTTCTTCAGAAGAACTCAACATAGATAAATTAAAGGTTTTACTGGATAGTGTACCTTCAATGGATGGGCTGGAACTTGCTTCGGTTGTATCTACACAAGAGCCATATTATTTGGGAGATCCTGCCAGCAGCATTCGGGTTTCTGTACTTGATGTTGGTATAAAGAAAAATATATTAAACTGTCTTACAGATAGAGGTGTTTACGTGAAGGTACATAATGCCAGAACAGCTTTTAATGAATTAGAAAGCTTTAACCCCAATGGATTTTTTATCAGTAACGGACCTGGCGATCCTGCCCCAATGGACTATGCAGTTAAAACTATTCAACAAATTTTGGCTGTTAATAAACCACTATTTGGTATTTGTTTAGGGCACCAATTGCTTGCCCTTGCTAATAACATTCCTACATATAAAATGCACCATGGACACAGGGGCTTAAACCATCCTGTAAAAAACCTCCTAACGGGTAAAAGTGAAATTACCACACAGAACCATGGCTTTGGTGTAAATCCAGATGCTGTAAGGGCCTCAGCCGAAGTTGAAATTACGCATGTAAATTTAAACGACAATTCCATTGAGGGTATCCGTTTACGAAATAAGCCGGCATTTTCTGTGCAGTATCATCCTGAAGCTACACCTGGCCCACACGATAGCAGGTACTTATTTGATGATTTTGTTGCTATGATGCAATAATAAGTTTAACAATATTCAATATGCTACTATTTATATTAACGTTCAATTTAGCGTGTTGAATAAATGGTATTGTAAGCCGGGCACAGTTCTCCAATAACACTCATGGATAGCGTATTTAATTGGAGTATTTGTAGAAGACTGCTTAAATTTTGTAGGGAATAAACATACCCTGATCTTTTATAAAATAAGTACCACGTATTTAATCAAAAAGTTTTTTTTATGCAAATTGCTATTATAAACGGACCTAATCTTAACCTGCTTGGTAAGCGGGAGCCTGCTATTTATGGTAATCAATCTTTTGATGATTATTTAAAATTATTACAGCAGAAATTCCCTCAAATAGCATTTTATTATTTTCAATCCAATATTGAAGGTGAACTTATTGATGAGATTCAAAATGCAGGATTTACTTACGATGGAATAGTAATAAATCCGGGAGGCTATACGCATACTTCTGTAGCATTGGGAGATGCAATAGCTGCAATTACCACACCTGTGATAGAGGTGCATATTTCCAATATTTTTGGCAGGGAAGATTTTAGAAAATTATCCCACGTAAGTGGAAAAAGCGTTGGTGTTATCAGCGGACTTGGTTTAAAAGGATATGAGCTTGCAGTTGAATATTTAATGGAAAAAAAATAGAAAACTGAATTGGGTTTACCAAAATAAAGTAATAAAAATTAGCAGGAAATCAACAATATTTTAATAATATTTACACCTTGGTTTTGGCAATATTATTAATCATGCCGGTAAAAATAAAATAGTGAAATGGTAACATGGCGCCCCAATATAATCTACCCCATAAACCCTTTGGTCTAAAAGTAGCAGTTTGTCTTAAAAACAATTGATTATTTTTCTTCATTATTTTAAATTCCAGCCATGCCTCGCCGGGTAATTTCATTTCTGCAAATAATAGTAATCGCTTATTAATTTTGTCTGCCACAAGTACCCGCCAAAAATCGAGTGCATCTCCTGCAAATATTTGATTTGGGTTTGTTCTACCCCTCCTTAGACCTACTCCACCCACAAATTTATCCATCAGTCCACGAACTTTCCAAAGTGAACTGCCATAATACCAGCCTTTTTCGCCTCCAATGCTCCAGACATTTGCCAATACTTTTTCAATATTTTCTGCATTAATTTCTTTCCATTTTACATCTTTAAAGCAACCAAAATGGGGTACTTCTATATAATTCATCACATCTTGCCTGGTACCACTACTAATAAATGAATCTTTCCAACTGCTGAGTACCATGTTTTGTTCAATTTTTTCAAAAGCCATTTGTACTGCAGATTTGTAGGAAAACAGTTGAATATCCAGCAGTTCAGCAAGGTTATTCGGTCTGCAAACCACATTTACTTTCATGCTATTTACCAGGTTTACTGCTAATGGGTACGATGTGGCAGTAACAAAATAAAGCCAGTAAGACGATAATCTTGGGGTCATAATAGGCAAGGTGAAAATATGGCGAATTAATTTTCTTTCTCCTGCAAATTGCAACAGCATATTTTTATAGCTAATTACTTCGGGGCCTCCAATATCAAAATCTTTATTAAATGTAGCAGGGTTTAGTATTACGCCACTTAAAAATTGTATTACATTTCGTATAGCAATTGGCTGGCAAAGGGTATTAACCCATTTAGGCGTAATCATTATGGGTAGTTTTTCTACAATATCTCTTATTATTTCGAAAGAGGCACTGCCCGAACCAACAATAATACCAGCCCTTAAAATTGTAACGGGTATGCTGCCAGATTGTAATATTTCTTCTACTTTTAGCCTCGAACTTAAGTGGCGGGAAAGGTTTTCTTCGTTGGATATACCACTGAGGTATATAATTTGCCTGCATTGGGTAGCTGCAATTAAGCATTTAAATTTTTCGGCTGTTGTTGCTTCAAGTTCTTCAAAATTACCACCTCCACTCATGGAATGTATCAGGTAAAATGCCACATCAATTTCAACAGGAAATGCAACAGCAGCATCTGCTAAAAAATCAATTTCTATAACTTCTACTTCAGTTAAAGCATGTTCATCCTCAAACCGTTGTGCATTTCTTACACAGCAGTATAGATGATGCCCTTCGTTTAATAAAACAGGAATCAATCTTTGTCCTATGTATCCGTTGGCGCCGGTAATAAGAATGTTCATCTTTTTTTAACAAATGTAGATTTATAATGGCTTAATTTTTTTTCTAAATATCACTTTAGCTAATACAAAAAATATTTGCAGGTTGTTGCCTGTCATCTTCATTGTTTCCCTATTTTTTATCGGCACGCTCAAAGGTTACTCTGTTATTGCTTAACTTTATTTTATGCTTACAAGTACGATTTTTCGATTTTTATTTATCTTATTAGTTCTCCCTGTTGTTGTAACTGCACAAAATTTAGGTGGCAATCCTTACAACACACAATGGCAGCAGATAGACAATGCTGCGGTTAGGGTTATTTTCCCTGCCGGCATAGATAGCCAGGCAAACAGAATTCACAATATTGTTTCAATGCTTGATACTACTACATTATATAGCATTGGCAATAAAAAAAGAAAGTGGAATATAGTGTTGCTTAATCAAACAACCCAATCAAATGCTTATGTAAGATTAGCACCGGTGATGAGTGAATTTTACATGATGCCAGCACAAAATAGTTTTAGCAATGGCAGCTTGCGGTGGGATGATAACCTTGTAATACACGAAGACAGGCACATGCAGCAATTCAGCAATTTTAATAATGGTTTAACCAGGGTGTTTTCTTTTTTATTGGGGCAAGAGGGGCAATTGCTCGCCAACGGCATTGCTATACCTGATTACTTTTTTGAGGGCGATGCTGTATGGCAGGAAACCCTTGTAAGTAAACAGGGTAGGGGAAGGATGCCTTCTTTTTATAACAGTTGGAAATCTTTGCAATTAGGTAAAAAAAAATATAGCTGGATGAAAATCCGCAGTGGTTCACTAAGAGATTTTCTTCCTGATCATTATGAAACCGGTTACCAGTTGGTGGCTTATGGTTACGAAAAATACGGAGAAAATTTCTGGAGAAAAGTTACAGCAGATGCAGTAAATTTTAAGGGATTGTTTTATTCATTTAACAAAGCAATAGAACGGCATTCCGGAAAAAGGTATGCCCGGTTTAGAGAAGATGCATTGCAGTATTTTGCAGATCAAACAGTAAATACAACTATCAATTCTGTTCTTCAAAATCAATATATAACCCCTACCCAACAACACAATGTGGTTGACTATTTGTATCCGGCCTTTAGTAACAATGATACCATTATTGTTACCAAACAATCTTACAAAGAAATAAATGCGTTTTATTTTATTATAGATGGTAAAGAAGAAAAATTAAGGGTAAAGGATTTTGTTACCGATGATTATTTTAGTTATAAAAACGGTAAAATAGTTTATGCTGCTTATCAATCAGATCCAATTAGAGCCAACCGGAATTTTAGCGTACTTCAGTTGCTCGATGTTTATACAAAGAAGCAAACACAGCTCACTTTTAAGTCAAAATATTTCTCACCCGATATTAATGAAGATGGTACAGAGGTAATTGCAGTGCAGGTAAATGCAGACGGAACTAATTACCTGCATCGGCTAAATGCCAATACAGGTGAACTTATCAGCCAAATACCCAATCCAAATAATTATTTTTTTACCCAAACTAAATTTATTAATCATAATGAAGTTGTAAGTGCTGTAAGGCATACAAACGGTACCATGGCATTGGTAAAAATAGATTTACTCACCGGGGTTGATAAACCCCTCATCCCTTTTACTTTTAATATTATAGGATATCCTTTTGTAAAAAACGATACTGTTTTTTATTCTATGATGGAAGCTGCAAATGCACAGCAAGCTGCCGATAAAATTTTTGCTGTAGATTTAAAATCACTGAAAAATTACCAGCTTACCAATAATGTAAATGGTATTTATCAACCTGTTGTAAATAGCAAGGGTGATGTATTGGTAAGTTCATTTACGGCAGAAGGGTTTAGGCTGGAAAAATTTGATGCAGCTAATTTACTTTGGAAACAACTAACACCGGTTGCCAATACGAATGTTTCTACAATTGGCAATGTAAAATCATTACAACAGAAAGGAGCGCAGGCATTATATAATTTAAAAGATACTACGATTGCACCTATACCTTATAAAAAATCTTTTCAGTTATTTAATTTTCATAGCGCAAGGCCCATAGCCTCCGATCCTGAATATGGATATAGTTTTTATGGCGATAATGTTATAAGCAGTTTTAGTAATAGTATAGATTACACGTTTAACCGGAATGAAAAAAGCCATACTATTGGCTACAATGCATTGTTTGCGGGCCTTTTTCCATTTGCTACTATGGGAACTGAATATAGCTTTAACCGCAACATTGATACGGCTCTTGGTAAAGGAATTCAGTTTAACACTGCCAAAATAAGGGCAGGCTTTTTAGTGCCACTTACTTTTATTGGCGGGCGTACATTTAAACGGGTAAATGTTGGTGCAGGTTATAACATTGAGCAAATTCCCTACATAGGCATTGGTAAAGATGTATTTAATAATAGAGCACTTAAATATGCCAACATATCTTTCTCTGTAAGTAATATAAGCAGGCAGGCAAGGCAGCATATAAATCCACGTTGGGCTCAGTCTCTTGCTGTTAATTATCGAAAGGCTTTTACTTTTTTTAAGGGACAAAAACTTGTTGGAGCCAGTTCTTTTTATTTTCCTGGAATTGCTCCCAATCATAGTTTGGTTTTTAATGCTGCCTATCAAAAAAGAGATACGGTGCCAGATTTTTTCAGTAATAATTTTTCTTATTCAAGGGGGTATGAGGCACTCAATACCAGGCGAATGTATAAGTTGGGTGTAAATTATAATTTCCCCTTGTTTTATCCTGATTGGGGCGCTGCTAATGTTGTTTTTATTCAACGCATTCGTGCCAATGCTTTTTACGACTATACCAATGCAAGGGCAAGGGTAAATGGCTTACTTACGTCAATTGTAAACAGAAGTACTGGAGGAGAAATTTATTTTGATACAAAGCTTTGGAATGCCTTACCAGCAAGCATTGGCATTAGATATAGTCATTTATTAGATACGGATGTAAGAAATCCCCGTGCTACCGGGCGTTGGGAAATTATTTTACCAATAAACATCATTCCTAATTAGATAATAAATTTGGTTATTGCCGCAAACAAGAAAGTCGCTTGTAATGGTGATCCAGACCATAACAAACGACTTTTTCCTGAACAAACACTGAAAACTAAACCCTGTATAATATTTTTAGAACTTTATTTTTTTAAGGAATTCCTTCTCCTTTCACTGCCTTTCTTTTCTTATCCCTTGTGTGTTTACTATAATGCTCAAATGGTGCCAAAATAATAAAGTGTTGATAATGAACGATTTAAAAATTTACTTACCAGCTTTTTTTCCGCATTGTAGAATATAAAATGGTTAAATGGAAAATTGGTTGATACAATAGATATGTAACTGCAAAAGTTGGGTCGTGTAATAATTTTGAAAATAAAGCG
>JBBQTZ010000065.1:0-19828 GCA_038234405.1 Chitinophagales bacterium | reverse complement strand
GGTAACTGTAATTGTTCCGTTTTGATTTACACATACGGGTTGTGTTACATTACTTACAGGTTGGGAAGGTACAGGTAAAGCTGGATTAACAGTAACAGCAGTCTGATTTGAAACACAACCCGAACCAGTGTTTTTTACGGTTAGATTGTATGGTCCTGGGTTTACATTTGTAAATACTGTTGCAGCTTGGTAGTTAATTCCGTCAACACTGTATTGCAGGTTTGCTCCTAGCGGGGCCGTAATATTTATTGTTCCAAAAGCAGAAGCACAGGTTGGTTGAGTAATATTTTGTGTAGGACTATCTGGTATACTAACTGCAATAATTATTGCTGTTGATGGTAACGAGATACAGCCAGAACTGGTGTTTTTTGCAGTAACAGTATAGGTGGCTGGAATAACATTTGTAAAAACTGTTGAAGTCTGATAGTTTGTTCCATTGATACTGTATTGCAAGTTGGCTGCAAGTGGAGTCGTAATAGTAATTGATCCTGATGCATTTGAACAGGTAGGTTGTGTACTATTATTTACAGGACTAGCTGGCACTTGCAGTGCTGGATTTATATTTACAACCGCAGGTGTTGAAACACAACCCGAACCAGTGTTTTTTACGGTTAGATTGTATGGCCCTGGATTTACATTTGTAAATACTGTTGCAGCCTGGTAGTTAATGCCGTCAACACTGTATTGCAGGTTTGCTCCTAGCGGGACAGATACCGTAATAGTTCCCAAAGTATTGGTACAGGTTGGTTGGGTGATATTACTTGTTGCGATGATGGGTATAGTTGCAGCACTTATAGTTACAGGAATCTGGGCAGATAAACAATTGGTTGTAGTGTTTTTTACTATGATGTTATATATACCGGGAGCTATATTCGGAAAAACTATCCCACTTTGATAATTGACTCCATCAATACTGTATTGCAGGTTTGCAGCAATAGGATTGCTAATGCTAATTGATCCAAGAGTATTGATGCAGGTTGGTTGAGTAATGGTAGAAGTTGGATTTGGAGGTAATGCAATAGCATTTATGTTTATTGTTACGCTGTCTTTACAACCATTAATATCAGTAACAATTAATTTAACAGGATGGTTGCCAGCTACTATGTAAGTGTGTGTGGTATTTTGAGTTGATGCAGTGGAGCCATCATCAAAAAGCCATTCCCATTTATTGATGGCTGCAGTATTAGTGTATGCAAGTCCGTTTAGGCTGAATGCATTGCATCCTGTGGTTGCAGTTTTTATTCGTACAGAATCAATATTTATTTTAAAGGGAATGGCTGCAACTGGTATTTGTAAACCAAGTAAAGATTTACCTGTAGTACCCGCTGTTGCACCCCAGGGATTGTTACCATCAAGGGGTATAATTCCATTAATGCCACCAGTTGTATTTATTAAAACATTACCGGGTATAGTATTTTGCGATAACCAAACTGCTGCACCGCCACCGCCACCGCCTGGTCCAATACGGCCTGCTCCAAGGCCAGGGTTAAAAAGAACAAGATCTCCGCCTTTGCCGCCAATGCCTTCTATGCTTAAATTGTTTGCATAACTGTTGCTTTTTATTAAAACGGTGCCAGCAGCCCCACCGCCGCCACTACCATCATGGCAGTTATTCGTTGTAATATCACATCCTTGCGCCATGGCTCCATTACTAATAATTTTAAAACCATTATTTGTAATAGTATTTGTGATGATAATAGCAATACCGCCGCCATTTCCTCCATTCATGTCAATACCACCTCCATTGTCTGTATGGCCACTTCCACCACCACCACCCATAAAAATTTTATTGTCAGTATTATTATAATTTAAGGAGTTGCCTCCTATACCTCTGTTATCGAAAGGTGAATTGCCACAAGCTTCTAATTGGTATCCACCAAAGCCTCCCATACCTGCATTGCTGCCTCCGCCGCCGCCAGAGTTATGACCATTTCCTCCACCTCCACCATTAGCATTAGTACCTTTGCCATAAGCTATGTTTCCACTTAGCTCGTGAATGCTTTCGCCTTTGTCTGCCGCAGCTATACTACCAGAAGGGTACATAAAATCATTGTTAGCACAAGTAAGAGTACTGGCAAAAGAATTTTTACTTCGTCCACCCATAAATCCTTTACCTGAAACATTTATATCACTTTCTAGTTGTACGGTGTCTTTAACATTCAATACCAGCACACCACCCTTTTTTCCATCCCAGGGCAGGCAGGTAAGCGTATCGGATATTACAACAGTTTTAAAGTAGGGTACCCGTATCAATTGTACTTTTCCGTTAGGTACTTCATATTGTTTTGTTAGGGTATTGGTCAACTCAACAACATTTCCTGTTTTACTTTTTACATAATTAAACTCATAATTACCTGCATTTTTATAATTGGTAACGGTACCAAAAGATACTGTATTGCCTGAATCAATAACTGCGCCTTTCATTTGTATTAGTAGCACGGTATCTCCAGCATTGAATTTAGTGGCATCTTCTACCGTAAGTTTATTATCACAAGGATTAAAAGCAACAACAGGAGTGTAGTCATTAATGATTTTACTAACTGCCTGAATGCTGCAACCTGTAACAGATAGTTTGATGATATTGGAAATAAACCTGCAATTAACACTATTGATATTGCCAGCTTCGGCAGATATCATCCTAAAAAAATAAGTACGATTTATGATAAAGTTGGTGAAGGCAGCATTTAAAGTGGTAGCCCCGGCAATATCTGTATAGCTATTACCGCCATCTTTACTAATTTGCCATTGGTAAGCAGGTGAAGTAAAACTGCCGGTTATTTTACCAAATAAATTAATAGTACTGCAATTGGTTATACCTGTTGAGTCAAGGAGTAAGGTATTGGAGAAAGATGCGTTGGTAAGTGGTCCACATGGTTTAAAGGTAATATCATCTAATACCAGGTCGTTACCAGGTTGAGAAGTACCACCTACATTATTATTCCCCAAAATAAGCGTAACGGAGCTGTTACCAGCAGGCAATGTAAACAAAAAGCTATATTGCTTCCAGTTAAAAGTATTGCTGGTTGGTAAATCACCTGTATTATAGGTTGCCAGTACATTCTGGGTATTGGCATCAAGAATTTTAAATGAAATATTAGGCAATACAGTACCTGAAATAAAAGCTGGATTAATAGCGTTGGCAAACCAGGCAGCAAATTCATAAGTGGTACCCGGGCATAAATTAGAAACAGTTTGCCTGTAAAACTCGCCAGGCGTAGGGGCTGCATTAAAGAAAGCCATATACCCATTTGTATTACCTGTGTGATCTTTTTGGCCAATAAACCAACCACTATTGGCTGGTATTTGATTTACTAAGGCATAGTCTCCATCAAAAATTACAGCCGGTGGGGTTCCGGAAGCATAATTGGCATAATTGTAATTGGTAGATGTTCCTGGTACCGCTATTGAAAGCTCAGGGCCAGGGTTAGCAGCACCACTTCCAAAATCAATATTAACAACGGCAGCCCCAAGCGAGCCATTACAGGTTGCCGGCAGGCTTACTATTTTACAAGAATCTATAACTATTGCACAACCAGGATTAATGGCGTTAATTAAAGCATTGCCTTGTAATACTCCATTGTAGGTTGCATTACCTTGTTTATTTAACAGATTGTCAAAAATATAGTAGCCGAGTAACCCGGATTGAGAAGAAGGGTTTGGTAAAGATGCATTCATAAAAGTTTTTAATTCAGACTGCGTTCGGGCAACATTCCAAATTCTAACTTCATTGGTATAGCCCACAAATTGGGTTTTCCAAAAAGCCGGGTCATAATGACCAATTCGTGTATTCCAGTTATTTAAAATTAAATTACCGGTTGCTGCAATCTGGCTCATTAAAAACCCATCTCTATAAAATTTTAAGGTGCTGCCGTCGTACACCATCGCTATATGATACGTTTTATTTAACTCCAAATCACAAATGTCTGGAGTGGCAAAAAAGCCATTGGTAGTAGTTATATATCCATGGTTAGGTCTTAATAAATAATTTACATCAGCAGGTTCGTTATGTTTACTAACTACATCCCCTTCTGTATTATCCAAACCGCCAGGTAAATAAGGGGTTGTCCTGTTTATGACTGCTTCAACAGTAATTTTATTTCCTGCAATATCCAAATCACCAATGCTTACCGTTGAACTTACTAATGGACTGTACAGCCAATTATTACACACAGGTTTAATTAAGCAGGAATCTACCGCCACATTGCATTGAGGGTTATTGGCACTAATGGTTGCGGTTCCACCCAATACAGCATTATAGGCAGCATTACCCTGCTTGTTCAATAAATTGTCAAATGTGTAATATGCTTCAAGTCCCGCTTGGGTAGTTGGGTTAGGCAGGGAAGCTTTCATATAGGTACGAATTTCCTCCTGCGTCTTCTCCACATTCCAAATACGCACTTCATTTATAAAACCAATAAAATTTGTATTGAATGCACCTGGTTCATAAAATCCAATTTGAGTTTTCCAGGAGTTTTGAATAAGATTGCCGGTAGCAGCTACCTGGCTCATCAAAAATCCGTTCCTGTAAAATTTCAATGTACTTCCGTTATAAACCATGGCTGCATGATACGTTTTGTTTAACTCTATTTCACATATATCAGGTGTTCTAAAATATCCGTTGGTAGTAGTAATTTCAGCATTATTGGGTCTCAATAAATAGTTTACATCACTATTTGTATTGTGTTTTGAAACAAGGTCTCCTGCATACAGCAATCCTCCGGTATAAGACTTAGTTCTGTTAAAAACTGCTTCCACCGTAATTTTATCTCCCGGTACATTTATCTGACCAACCGCCGCATAGGAGGGGTTAGAAGGCGTGCTTAACCAGTTGCTGCAGGGTATAGAGGTAATTTGATCGCACAGTGCAGCAACTTCTTGTTGGTTAATTGCCCTGTTATAAAACCTAATATCATCTATTTTTCCTTGAAAAGATTTTAAATCACCCTGCCACCAGGACCCTATGATGAAATCTGTATTGCTGCAGTTTTTTGCTTGTAAAAAAGGAAGGTTTTGTTCCTTTACAAGTACGCCATCAATATAAAGTTTTTGTACCCCATTACTAAAGCTGTTAACTACGCAATGCCATTCATTTATTTTAACCGGAACAGGTGAAAAAGCAGCATAAACATACGTTCCCGGCACTTGCAAATTGCAGGAGTAGGTGGCAGGATCTATCACTGAAAAAAAAAGAGAACTGCCCTGGTGAAAAATAACTGAATTGTAGGTAGCAGCATTGCCGGTAGTATAGCCAATTTTACCAATGAGCACCTGTTCCTGCGTTATTTCAGTAGTAAAATAGTAGCAAATACTAAAAGCTGGTGTAGATAAAGCGCCGTTATCACTTACAGTAATTCTACTGTCTGTTCCATTAAAATGATAAGCACTGTTTGCACTGCCAAACCTGTCTGTAGTTGACAACACCCCACCCTGTATAGTTCCAGTACGATTGTTTCCACTTGCATCGTTGGCATTACCCGAAAACGGATAATAAGCAACTAAACCCTGGTTGAGGTTTACCTGCGCAAAACATATAGTACAAAATAGTAAAGCAATTAGCAGGGCAATTAGTTTCATGAAATCGAAGTTAAATATTTCGCTATGAATGTACTGGAAATAAAACAATTTACTACAAAGCTGCTGAGGATATATTCAATAAAAACATCTATTTTATTGAATAAATTTTTGAATACTCCACTGCTATCCCGGCACCGAGTTTTGCATTATTTAAAATCAATGCAACATTTGTTTCCAAACTTTCTCCATCGGTATGGTTAGAAATATAGCTCAGCAAAAAAGGTGTAACTTCTTTTCCTTTGATTTGGTTGTTTTCAGCGGCTGTAAGGGCTTGCTGAATATGGATTTCCATTTCATCAGCTACTATTTCGAATGTTGCCGGTACCGGGTTAGCTATTAATACGGCACCCTGCAAACCTAACGCCCATTTGGTGTGCAGTAGTTGTGCTATCTCCTGGGTACTATCAAGCCGTAATGGAGTATTGTAGCCGCTTTTAGCGGAATAAAAACTAGGGAATTCATCTTGCCCGATAGTTACAACCGGTATGCCCTTTGTTTCTAAATATTCAAGTGTAAGACCTATGTCTAAAATTGATTTTACCCCGGCAGAAACAATTGCTACAGAGGTTTGGCCCATCTCCGTTAAATCGGCAGAAATATCCATACTATTTTCGGCACCTCTGTGTACACCCCCAATACCGCCTGTTACAAAAATTTTAATGCCGGCAATAGAAGCAATACGCATGGTGGCAGCCACGGTAGTTGCACCATACATCTTTTGAGCAATTACATAAGGCATATCTCTAAGGCTTACTTTCCAAACATTGCTTGCTTTGCCAAAATACTCAATTTGTTGAGCAGATAAACCAACATGGCATTTCCCATCCATGATGGCAATGGTTGCTGGCACGGCGCCATTTTCTCTTACCGTAGCCTCTACAGCAAGGGCTGTTTCAACATTTTTTGGATAGGGCATACCATGAGAGATAATGGTAGATTCCAATGCAACAACTGGTTTGCCTTCTGTTAATGCTTGTGCAACCTCGGGTAATATGGTTAATAATGGATGGCTCATTCTTCGTAATATTTAGAAACTAAATTCAGTAATTTTTCCTGGTTTAAATGCGTAGCAATAGCACCATTAACCTGCAATATTTCTGCGGATAGGGTATGGGCAGTGCGCAAACTATTTAGATTATCCCGGCCAAAATACTTAGATAAAATAAAACCACTTACCGAACCATCACCTGCCCCTGTACAATCCACCACATTGGCGTTGGGTGCATTTAATTGAAGTGTTTCTGTTTTTTTGTACAAGGCAGATCCATCTACTCCTTTGTGCAGCCAAATGTATTGGATTCCTTTATCAAGTAATTCCTTTATTTGTTCATCAATAGTGGTGGCATCCACGCTGCACAATGCCGGCAATTCATCTTCATTAGGTGTTATCAGATAAAGCCCGTTAAAATTAACTGCTGCAATTTTTTTTGCAGGCGGTACCGATACAGGCTCAATAATCATCTTTATCTTATGAATATTGGTAAATTGTATTAACCAGTTTATAGATGCTACACTAATGTTGGCATCAACTAAAATAAATGCCGCAGTACGGAGCAGTTCTTCCTTTTCCTGCAGGTATTCAGGTGTAATTAAATGCAATGCTGCATTGGTAAGCAATGCGGTAAACATACTGCCATCAGTATTGATAATGGCGGTGTATTTGCCGGTAGCAACATCGCCGGTAATGGCTGCATCTAATTGTATGCCTGCCTCGATACAAACATGTTTAATCCATTCTCCATCTGCATCATTGCCAAAAACACTTATAAGTTGTACAGGTATGCCTAACAAGGATAGTTGGTGGGCAATATTACGGCTTACCCCTCCTGCAGTTCTGGTTTGGGTTACATCGTTGGTGGTGTGCATCAGCATTTTATCGGAGGCATGATAAAGGTCGTCAATTAGGGCAGCGCCAATACATATTACAGGGTTCAACATGTGCCAAAAATAAGAAAAGTATTTATCTGGTAAAATTTTGATAAATATTTTCTTGTAAACCTTGATTTTTTAATTAAATGCATAATGAATACTACTGACTATCCGCAATTGAGTGCAACTTTATAAAATAGATAATTTTCTTTAAAAATTGTGACACGTGGCCTCTTCCCAACCCTTCTCCAAAAGAGAAGGAACTCGAAAATTGAAGCGGAAAATCTTTGGTATGGTGTTAATCTTTTGTTTGCACCTTTTTACGGATAGTCATTGAATACTTGTAATACAGCACAATAATACAATAGGTTCATATTACGTTTTGGCTAAAGAAATTGTAAACTATTCTGCTGTAAAAAAATATTCTTACCTGCCTGGCTGTGCAGGAAGCTGAAAAAACATTTCAATTGCAAAATCTGAGTATTAATTATCTGGTAATTTTTACCCGGGGGGGGGTATTTCAATAGTTACAAAGGGAATTCATTTTGTTACTTGAGTTTTTTCAGCAAACTATAGCGGTTATCTTTGTATTTCATGAAACATCTTGCCTCGCTCAATCATTTTTTTTGGAAATATAAAACCAGGCTCGTTTTGGGTTTACTTTTTGTTGTATTTACCAACTATTTTAGAATTTTGGCGCCGCAGCTTACTGGCTATGTTGTAAATACGGTTGTACAGGTAGTTGACGGAAAAACGCTGGAACCCACTGTTGGTAAACTAAAACAGTATGATTTGGTTGTAAATATTATTGTGCAACAACTGCAACAGCAATCTTTAAAAGCTAAGGTATTCTGGTGTGGCATTATTTTGTTAATACTGGCACTCATTAGTGGTTTCTTTATGTTTTTAATGCGGCAAACAATAATTGTAATGAGCCGGTTAATAGAGTACGACCAAAAAAACCAGGTATTTAATCGCTACCAGCAGCTTGATGCTGGCTTTTATAAAAAAAACAGTACCGGAGATTTAATGAACAGAATTTCTGAAGATATTAGCAGGGTGAGAATGTACACCGGACCGGCTATCATGTATTTTGCCAATTTAGCTGCAGTACTTTTTTTTAGTATTTTTTTTATGGTAAAGGCTAGTCCTAAATTAACCATTGTGGCTTTATCGCCCTTACCTGTTTTGGTGATTGTAATATATTTTGTAAATACTATTATTAATAAAAAAAGTGAAAGGATTCAGGCAATGCTAAGCAGCCTTACTACCAATGCACAAGAATCTTATAGCGGCATTAGGGTAATAAAATCTTTTGTACAAGAAAAGGCTATGATGGGCTTTTTTAAAGCCAATAGCGAAGAGTATAAAAAGAATGCACTCGGGTTAGCAAAAATTGAAGCTATTTATTTTCCTACCATAGCTTTAATGATTGGTTTAAGTACTTTAATAACCATTATGGTGGGTGCTTTAGATGTGCTTAATCATCGCAATGGCATTACAGTAGGCACTATTGCCGAATTTGTACTCTATATTCAAATGCTTACTTTTCCGGTAAGTGCTATCGGCTGGACGGCAAGTATGACCCAACGGGCTGCTGCATCTCAAAAAAGAATCAACGAATTTTTAGATACCAAGCCACTGATTGTCAACCCGGTTGAAAACATTAAACCTTTACTGGATGGATCAATAGAATTGGTGAATGTGGATTTTACTTATCCCAATACTGGCATAAATGCCATCAAAAATTTTAACCTTCAAATTAAGCCTGGAGAAAAAATTGCTGTTATTGGCAAAACCGGATCTGGAAAAACCACGCTGGCACAGTTGATATTGCGTATGTACGATCCGCAGAATGGTGCTATTTTATTTAACAACCTTCCTTTAACAAAAATTAATACCGAATGGGTTAGATCGGGTATTAGTTATGTACCACAAGATGGGTTTTTATTTAGTGAAACCGTTTACAATAATATAGCGTTTGGAGTAGCCAATGCAAAAGAAAGCAGTGTACACAGTGCAGCTACATTGGCTAGTGTAGAGAAGGAAATAGCCGGGTTTAAGGATGGTTATAATACAGTTATTGGCGAACGAGGGGTAACCTTAAGCGGTGGACAAAAGCAGCGGATAGCTATCGCCAGAGCTCTTATTAAAGATGCTGCCATAGTAATTTTTGATGACTGCCTGAGTGCTGTAGATGCCCGAACGGAAAAAGAAATTTTAGGTAATTTAAATACTTTTTTAATAGCTAAAACTGCTATCATAATTACACACCGTATTTTTTCATTAATTGATTTTACTAAAATAATTGTGCTGGAGGCAGGCGCAATTGTTGAGGAAGGCACACATCACGATTTGATGGAAAAGAACGGCATATATGCAACAATGTACCTTAGGCAGCAGGCAAATGATAAGGAGGAGTTTACATCAACCCATATTTTATAGCTCTTAATACTGTTTTTGTATCACTAACTTCAATCATTTTGCTATTGTTTAATAACGTTTAATATTATCTGTCATTTAAAGTTTTAAATACGATTGAATATTTTGCTATTTCAAAAACACCTTTATCTTTGTTAACTAGAAATTTTAAAAAACCTAAACAAATAAATTGTGGCGTACGACAACAACGAAAAAAAAATGGAAAGCGTTTATAGCAAACGCATTAGAGCAGGAAAACGTAGAACTTACTTTTTTGATGTAAGAGAAACCCGGGGTAGTGATTACTATCTAACAATTACAGAGAGTCGTAAAAGATTTGATTCTGAAGGGTATGACAGGCATAAAATATTTTTGTACAAAGAAGATTTTAATAAATTTATCAGAGGGTTAATTGAAGCGGTAGAATATGTAAAAACTGACTTAATGCCTGATTTTGATTTTGATGCTTTTAATCATGATACGCCATACGAGGGTGAAGAAGGGCAGGCTAATGGAGAGGCTGTATTAGTAAAAGCGGACGAAGTTACCGCACCTGTTGTGGATGATAGTGTAGGTATAACGCCTATAGCAGTTTCAGAAGTAGAAGCTGATACCAAACCACTGGATAATGGTAGCGATGTAGAAGTAGATAAATGGTAGAATTATAGAGACTGAATTTTTAACCTAAAGTTTCTATCGGGCAAATTTACATAACATGCTTTAAACTAAAAGAGGCAGTATCCTTTAAAAGATACTGCCTCTTTACTATTTATGTAGTGGTTAATTTTGATGGCTCATCAATACCATTTCAGTATCAGGCTTAGATTCATCAGTAAGTTTTACTTTACCTCTATCGTTTCTTACAATTCTTGAATATAAAGAAATTTCTTTATCAAACAAAAACCTAAAAAACAACTTTGTCCAGGAGGTATGAAAGAATAAAGTATTGTAAAAGTTAGGTGCACCATTTCGTATTTGTGGCAAACGATTCCATGGCACTGATGGAAAATCGTGGTGTTCATTGTGATAGCCAACATTAAAAGCAACATTATTTAAGGGCCCATAATAACTATAAGTTTCCTGCTCTCCATGGGTAAGATAATGCTCCTGTATCCACCGGGCACCCAAGGGATGCAAGCCTACAGAAAAGAAGAAACTAGCCAATAAAAATACCACAGCTTTGGGCCCAACCCACATCCACATAATAGCAACAAAGGCAATTTGTACTGCCCAATTTAAGGCAACCCAGGTATCAAAAGGTTTTATTTCTTTCAGCCTTGATATTCTAAAAACCTGGAATAGTGGGTAAAAAAGTAGCCATACCAGTTTTCCTATAAAAAAATTATTGATGAGCTTAGCTTCCCAATGGTTTGGTAAATCAGCATCTAACTCATGTACTCCCTGAAATGAATGGTGCTTTATGTGATACCTTTCAAATGAAACAGAGCTGGGAAATATTTGTGGAATATTAGCTAAAATACCTGCCAGCCTGTTGATTGCAGGCTTTTTAAATAATAACCTGTGGGCACATTCATGTATCATTACAAATAGAGCATGATCTGCAAATGCACCTATTAAATATGCAGCACCAAACACTAACCACCAGGATTGATCTGCCACGAACCAAGAAAGTACAATTTGTAAAGTAACCAGGCCAAGAATTGGAAAAATAGTAAAAGGATTTTTTCCAATTAATTTACGGATGTCCGGATGTTGCTTTAAAATTTCTTTAGTACGTATTCTGTGCGGCTCCGATTTTTCGGAATAAACAAAACTGTTTTTGTTTGTCATACTTTTAAATATTAGACTTTTTTACTTCTTGTGATTGCAATACAAACAATCGTTAAAATTGTTAAAATAATAGTAACAATGTTTTTTGTTGATAAGTTGTAAATAATAAATTTTTATAGAATGTATTAACCCTTATGCAAAACCATGGTAATAAACCAAAGCCAAAATTATGTTCTTGAGTTGAGTGAACTAAGCAATAATTAATTTATCATCAGTGCCAAAGTTAAAGCATTAGCAATTAAGTGAATTGTATTAATTTACATTTGTGTGCATCCCAAATTGTCGCAGTAACAAGTGGTCGTTGATGACACCGATTACGGCTGGGCCTCGGTCGGTGTCCTCAACGACCGAAATCAGGAGCGACAGTTTGGGATGAAGCCTATACATTTCACCAACGCCAAAAAAAGTAATAGAGGTGTATGTAAAATGAATGATAGCATTTATGAAGCCCTCAAAAAATCGATTTAATGTTTTATGTTATTTTTTATAGCCAATATATATATATACGGCATCTAATAATAGAATTTTCCGTTTATTAACAGGTAATATTTATTTTCAATTTCTCCCTTATCTTTGCGGCCTAAAATTTAAATCATTGGCAACAAAGTTTTCAAAAGAGACCTATTTATACTGGTACGAGTTAATGTTATTGTTACGTAAGTTTGAAGAAAAGACGGGACAGCTTTATGGTATGCAAAAAATCAGGGGATTTTGCCATTTGTACATAGGCCAGGAGGCTGTGGCTGCCGGTTGTATGACAGCAACTAATCCAGAAGATAAATTCATTACAGCCTATCGTTGCCATGCGCTTGCAATTGCAAAGGGTGTAACGCCCAATTCTTCCATGGCTGAATTGTATGGTAAAGCCACCGGATGCAGTAAAGGTAAAGGTGGAAGTATGCACCTTTTTGGTATTGATGTTGGTTTTTTTGGTGGACATGGAATTGTGGGAGCACAAATAGGAACTGGTGCAGGTTTGGCATTTGCAGAACAATACAGAGGTACTAATAATGTTGCTGTAGTATTTTTTGGCGATGGTGCAGCAAGGCAGGGAATGCTGCATGAAACATTTAATATGGCAATGCTTTGGAAGCTTCCGGTAGTATTTATTTGCGAAAATAACAATTACGCAATGGGTACTTCCGTAGCGAGAACCAGCAATGTATTGGATTTATATAAATTAGCAGACGCTTATGATATGCCTGGTGATAGTGTAGATGGCATGAGCCCTGAAGATGTTCACAATGCAATGCTTAGAGCTGTAAACAGGGCAAGAGAAAAAGGTGGGCCAACGTTACTTGAAATTAAAACATACCGCTACAAAGGTCACAGTATGAGTGATCCTCAAAAATACCGTACAAAAGATGAAGTTGAAGAATATAAACAGAGAGACCCCATTGATCATGTATTAAGGATATTAAAAGATGAGTATAAGGTGGAAGACGTTGATATAGAAGTAATGAATGAAAGAGTGAGGGCCCAGGTAGAGGAGTGTGTGAAATTTGCAGAAGAAAGTCCATGGCCATCTGATGACGAGTTGCTAAAAGACGTTTATATTCAGCAAGACTACCCATTTATAGTTGACTAAAGCATCAACATAAAAAAAACAAATCAACCTTAAATAATCAATATTCAAAAATGTCTGATAAACAAGTAGTAGTAGATTCAACGGAAGTAAACGATGTAGTAGAAAAAGCCAAAGACTTCTGGGCTAAATTTAGCAAACCAATTATTTATATAGGAAGTGCTTTGATTTTAGGTATTGGCGGCTGGTTAGCATATAAAAATATGGTTAAAGCACCCAACGAAGAAAAATCTGCTGAATTAATTTTTCCCGCAGAGCAACTTTTTGGTAAAATGACACAGCAGGGTTTTAATAAAGATTCAATCAATTTGGTGTTAAAAGGCGGCGGCCCTATTACAACAGGCGTACTAAAAATTGCCAATACTTATGGCGGCACTGCTGCCGGAAACAGAGCTCACTACATTGCAGGTGCTTGCTATTTGTACAATAAAGATTTTACTAATGCTGTAAAATACCTGAAAGAGTTTTCTACCAATGCAACACAGGTGCAAACAGCAGCTTACATGTTATTAGGAGATGCTTATTCCGAGTTAAAAAAGAATGATGATGCATTTGATAGTTATAAAAAAGCAATTGGTGTTAACAGTAAAGATGAGTTTATGACACCCGAGGCTTTATACAAAGCAGCTTTATTTGCAGATGCAACGGGAAAGTCAACAGATGCAATAGATTTTTTTAAAAGGATAAAAAAAGACTACCCTAAAAATAACCATGCCAATGATGCTGATAAATATCTTGCAAGGCTTGGGGTAACAGAATAATTGAAGAATCAGTTTTTATTTAGGGAATCTTTACTAAGCAACTAAATTATGTCTGCCAATAACGTTAATATTTTAAATAATTCAGGCATCCAACTTTGTAAGGATGCCTGTGTTGTAGTTGTACGTACCGAATGGAATGCAGCTACTGTTGATGCGTTAGAAGCTGGTTGCACAAAGGTTTTAATTGAATGGGGTGTACCTTATAAAGTAATAACGGTGCCAGGTGCTTTTGAAATCCCTTTTTCTATTAAGGCTTATTGGGATGCATTTAAATATAAAGATGATAAGCCCCACGCTTTTATTGCATTAGGTAGTGTGCTGCGTGGCGATACACCTCATTTTGATTACGTATGTAAAGCTGTTACAGATGGTGTTTTGCACCTTAATTTATGCCTGCCTGTTCCTACTATTTTTGGTATATTAACGGTAGATAACCAGGACCAGGCTAATGAAAGAATAGGAGGTAAACATGGGCACAAAGGGGAGGAGGCTGCTATTACAGCCCTTAAAATGATAGCCCTTAAAAAAAGTTTTACCAAAATTTAATCTAGTTCCAACAGCTCACCCTGCATTATTTGTTTTTTCAATTCTATTGTCGAAAATTATTAAAAAAATCTAATTTCCCTTAGTGGAATTGTGGAATGAAAGTTCAAATATTTATACCTTGTTTTATTGACCAGCTTTACCCACAAACAGCCTTTAATATGGTGAAAGTGCTGGAGAAAGCTTGTTGTGATGTTGTGTACAATAGTAACCAAACCTGCTGTGGACAGCCAGCTTTTAATGCTGGTTTTTGGGATGAAGCAAGGGAAGTGTGTTCCAAATTTATTAAAGACTTTGACAATACAGATTACATCGTTTGTCCAAGTGCTAGTTGTGTAGGATTTGTTCGAAATTATTACTCCAAATTATTCGATAATTCATCTGCCCATAACCAGGTAAAAGATTTGACTAAAAGAATTTATGAGTTTACAGAATTTTTAACTGATATAATTGGTATAGAAAATTATGGAGCAGAATTTAAAGCCATTGCAACTTACCATGATAGTTGTGCTGCTTTAAGAGAATGTAAAATTAAAGATGGCCCCCGAAAATTACTAGCACAAGTAAACGGCCTGCAAATGATTGAAATGAATGATTTAGAATCATGCTGTGGTTTTGGCGGTTCCTTTGCAGTAAAATTTGATAGTATTTCTGTTGCAATGGCAGATCAAAAAATTACTAATGCCTTAGTTACCAACGCTGAATACATTATATCTACTGATATTAGTTGCCTGATGCACTTGGACGGGGTGATTAAAAATAAAGGATTATCAATTAAAACAGTTCACATAGCAGATGTATTGGCTAGTGGTTGGGAATAGTAATAAAATATCAACCCATTTTATATTATTAATTTATTTTCAATTTGATATATTTCAATTGCCGAATTTGCCATTGAAATATCCCTACTACCTGCTATCCTGCCTTTTTATCCAATAAGCAGTTTTATTTATTCGTTAAAAAATAATTTAGTTGCTTTATGATGTAATTTTTTTGAATAAATTGTTACCTATTGTTAAATAAAATTTTAAAACTAAGAAAAATTAAAAAAATGAAAAAGTATTTTTTACAAGCATTTGTTTTAGCAGCATTTTTATTTATTGGCTTAACCGTAAATGCTCAAACTGCTGATGAAGTTATTGACAAGTATATTGCGGCTATTGGCGGTAAAGAAAAATGGAAGCAAATTAATTCTGTTAAAATTGACGGACAGATTGAAGTGCAGGGACTTGAAATTCCTTTTACCATGCAAGCTGTAAATGGCAAGGGCGCAAGAGTTGATGCTGAATTTCAGGGCCAGAAAATTATTGACATTACAACGCCTACTCAAGGATGGTCTCAAAACCCATTGGCCGGAAAATCAACCTTACAACCATTGAGTGAAGAAGAATTGAAAGAAAAATTAGATGATCTAGACATTCAAGACCCTTTTATTGATTATAAAGAAAAAGGTAGTGTTGTAGAGGCTTTAGGAAAAGATGAAGAGGATGGCAACGAGTATTTTAAAATTAAAATCACTACAAAAAACAAAAACGAAAAAACATATTTTTTCGATTTAAAAACTAATCTTGTTTATAAAATTGAAAGTACAACCAAACAACAAGGGCAAGATGTTAAAATAACTTCAAAACCTTTGGATTATAAGGATACAGGTTTTGGTGTAATAATGGCTTACAAGGTTGATATGGGTGGTATGATGATGGTTTCTAAAATGGTAACGACCAACCCTCCTGTAGATGAAAAAATATTTACTGGAAACTAAGCAGTAAAAGCAATTAGAAAATCTTACTTCGGCGCATTTATGTATCTGGAGTAAGATTTTTTATTTAGAAAGTGTTTTAAATTTATATAGTATCATTTATATTTAAAGTTTATGAAAAGAAGTTTGCTTATTTTTTTTATTGGGTCTCTTTTTTTAACAAGCGCCCGGGCTCAAACGGCTATGAATTCTTCCTATTTTCAAACGCTTAGTGCAAGGGCTTTAGGGCCATCCACCATGAGTGGCCGCATTACGGCAATTGAAGGTATTACTACCAATGATCAACTAACACTTTTTGTTGGCACAGCAGGCGGTGGCATTTGGAAAAGCCAAAATGGCGGTATTTCTTTTGCACCTGTTTTTGATAAGTATTGCCAAAGTATTGGTGCATTGGCTGTGGAAAAAGATAATCCTAAAGTTGTTTATGCAGGTACCGGCGAAAGTAATATGCGCAACACTGTTTCCATTGGCGATGGTATGTATAAATCTACAGATGGCGGTAGTAATTGGCAAAAAATTGGTCTGGATAGTACTGAGCATATCAGTAAAATATTGTTTGACCCCACTGATAATAAAACCTTGTTTGTTGCCGTACCGGGGCCATTATGGAGTTCTAGTTCGCACAGGGGATTGTACAAAACAACCGATGCAGGTAAAACCTGGAAAAAGATATTGTTTGTAAACAATGAAACTGGCTGTGCCGATATTGCTATACATCCATCTAATCCTAAAATAATGCTGGCAAGTTTTTGGCAATTCCTTCGCAAGCCTTATTCATTTTCATCGGGTGGGGCAGGTAGTGCTTTGTATAAAAGCACAGATGGTGGCGAAACGTGGGCAAAAGTAACACAAGGATTGCCTGCAGGCGATTTAGGAAGAATTGTGGTAAGTTTTAATCCATCAAAACAAGCGGAAGTTTTGGCCATAGTAGAGGCAAAAGAACCAGGTTTATTACTGTCTAAAGATGAGGGAAGTACCTGGGAAAAGTTAGCTTCCACAGAAAATATCACAGCCCGGCCTTTTTATTTTAGTGTATTAGTTTTTGACCCTAAAGATGCTAAAAAAGTATATCGGCCTGCTTATGATTTTCAATATTCAAAAGATGGCGGCTACTCCTGGACAAATAGTATAATTGGAGGTGTTACGCCTCATGCTGATCATCATGCACTTTGGATACATCCATCTAATACAGATATTATGTACCTGGGTACAGATGGTGGCATTTATGTAAGTATGAACAAAGGTGTATCGTGGCAGTTTCTTAATAATTTACCAGTTGGGCAGTTTTATCATGTAGCTGCCGACAATGAAAAAATTTATAATGTATATGGTGGTTTGCAAGATAATGGAAGCTGGATGGCACCAAACTCTTCCGCAGGAGGTTTAAGTAGTGCAGATTGGGTAACCATTAATGGTGGAGATGGTTTTTGGGTGCAGCCAAGTCCGCTTAATTCAAAAATTGTATTTGCAGAGTCGCAGGGCGGCAATGCTAATAGAATTGATTTAACTACCGGTCTTTTGGCTTCCATCAAGCCACAAAAAGTTGCAGGCGATGAGGATCATCGCTGGCATTGGAATACACCTATTGTAACGGGTTTATCATTGAAAAAATCTGCTGCCGGCAAACCTGTATTTAATTTATACATGGCCAATCAGTACCTGTACCGTTCTATTGACGAAGGCCGCAATTGGCAGCGCATTTCACCAGATCTTACCAGTAACGATAAGGGCAAGCAAAAAACTGAAGAGAGTGGTGGTATTACCGGTGATAATACCAGTGCAGAAAATCATTGTACTATTTATACCATAACTCAACACCCCACCAACGAAAATATTATTTGGGTTGGTACAGATGATGGTAATCTTCAGGTTACAAATGATGGAGGTAAAACCTGGACAAATAAAGCTGCTGGTGCCTGGAAGGCTGGTATCCCCCAGGGAGCATGGATAAGTTGTATAGAGCTTTCAAAGCTAGATCCAAAGCGTATGTATGTAACTTTTGATAATCATATGTATGGTGATCATAGCACTTATATTGCCATGAGTACAGATGCCGGAAACACATGGAAAAAAATTATTTCTCCTGAATTTACAGGTTTTGCACATGTTATTAGAGAAGATTTTAAAAATGAAAAATTACTTTTTGCGGGTACCGAAATGGGTTTATTTATTTCAATTGATGCTGGCACAAGTTGGATGCGGAGTAAATACCAGAATATGCCATGGTACAATTTGGTAAGAGACATCTTAGTTGAGCCCAAAACAGGCGATCTTATAATAGCTTCTCACGGAAGGGGAATTTATATTATTGATGACTTGCAGCCATTGAGAGAGTTGGTAAAATCTGATATCAATCAGGAGGTAATATTGTTTCCGGTAAAGGATTTTATATATGATTACAGCCCACAAGTACCTAGTACAGGCGATAATATTGACGGATATATAGTTGGTGGCAAAGCAGTGTTACCGTCTATTAACTATTATCTTAGCAAAAGAAGCGAAGATGGTATAAAATTAGAGATTTATGATGCTGCCAATAAAAAAATAAAGGATATTAATGGTACTACTTTAAAAGGTCTAAATTCTGTTTATTGGCCGTTCAATATCAATCCACCAAAAGTAGCTAAAGGCGGCTTTGTGGCTGGTTCTCCGGTTTTGTTCTCAGGATTTATTGCACCAAGGGTACCTGTTGGTAAGTATAAAGTAGTGTTGCTTGCAGGTGGTAAAAAATATGAACAGTTTATAAATATTAAGCCTAATGATGCAAAAAACTTTTCTGCAAAAAATGTAGAAAAGCTTTACCAACAAGGAATGCGCTTGTATTCGCTACATGAAAAACTAGCAGTAATGGTTGATTCAATGGATAATATTATTGCCGGTTTTAACAAAATTGAAAATAAGAATAGTCTTCAGCAATCTACATTTGCAGCACTTGATAGCATGCGTAAAGAAATATTGGAACTTAATCGTAAAACAGTGTTTTTTGATGAGTTTAAATATCGCCGCCGTTTGAGCGATGTTTATTTAGAAGTGGCTACCGCACTGGAACCATTATCTGCAACCAAAGAAGGAACGATAGATTTACTTGAAAAAGAGTTTATCGGTTTTAATAACCAATTTATGAATATTCTTAAAAAAGTTAGTGACTCCAAGCCATAATCGCTCAATATTTTTTTGTACAAAGGGCAATCATTATTGATTGCCTTTTTTGTGTTTACAATTTAATCCGGTAATTCAACTTTAAAATATGCCCTCAAAAAAAGTGCCTGTATGCTTTGCTATAAATCATACAAAAGCAATAATTAAATTTCAACAGTAAAATCTGTAATAAACTGATATTCATCAATTAATTTTGCCAAAAATATTCGTATGCTTTCTTTGGCTGTTTTGTTTGGTTATGTCGCTTCCTTTTTATTAATTATTGCCTTATTGGTAAACAACGATTTAAAGTTCAGGTGGTTTAGCGTTGGAGGAAATATCGCATTTATACTTTATGGCAGTATATTACAGGCTATACCAGTATTA
>JBBQTZ010000064.1:0-19858 GCA_038234405.1 Chitinophagales bacterium | reverse complement strand
TGTACAAATTAAAAAAGAGGACTGTTTATGCTGCTAATCCCTCTTTTGCATGCAGGGCACTCAAATTGTACTGGTTGTATAAAAATAAAAAAGAGGACTGGCATTGCTGCTAATCCTCTTACAAAAAATTAATGTAATTATTTACTGCCCTGGTCTATGGAGCCTAGCACTTTTTTCATAAAAGCATTACCTGCATCTTTTTCCGGCATACCATCTGCAATCAGTTGATGCACCTCAAGCGCACCGCAAAAATTAGAAATTAACTCACCAATTACGTCAACTTCTTCTGCTTTAAGCGATGCCGCTTCAGAGGTATTTTCCAATACTTTTATGGCGGTTTCAATTTCCGCTACAGAACAACTTCTTTGTATTTGCTTAATTACGGGTAGTTTCATCTAATAAATTTTTAAGGAGTTCTTCTTTATTTGTTTGCACCTGGTTTACAAGCACACCATTTTTAAAGCCTGCAAAGGTTGGTAGGTTATTTACCGCTGCCAATTTACGGGACAAAGGAAATTTTTCTGCATCTACAATTACAAAAGTAGTTGCCTCATTCTCTGTAGCTATTCGTTTAAACTTCGGTTTCATCAACCTGCAATTGCCACACCATGTGGCAGAATATAAAACCATAGCAGTTTCATTTTGCCCTATTATTTCAGCTAAATTATCTTCTTGCAATTCAATAACCATTGTAATTTTTTGAGTTTTAGTTTATATAAAGGGGATACTAATTTTTTGAAAAATAATCCGCTACACCCTCTGCAGTTGCAGTCATAGCCTGTTCACCTTCTTCCCAATTAGCAGGACAAACCTCTCCGTATTTCTCTACATGCAGTTGTGCATCAAGCAGGCGAAGGTATTCGTCAATATTACGTCCTAACGGAAAATCATTGATAGATTCATGGCGAACAATACCTTCCTTATCAATTAAGAAAGTACCACGAAAAGCTATTGGAGCGCCATTGAACGACCAGGTTTTTGTATCGTTACTATATACATATTCGCCACCCAATACGCCAAAATTTAAAGAAATTGTTTTTGATGCATCAGCAATAATCGGGAAGGTAACACCAGCAATGCCACCATTGTCTTTTGGTGTATTTAACCATGCAAGGTGTGTTTCTTCTGTATCGGTTGAGCACCCTATTACCACTGTATTTCTTTTTTCAAATTCACTAAGTTTTTCCTGGAATGCATGAATTTCTGTAGGGCATACGAAGGTAAAATCCTTTGGATAAAAAAACAGTATCACATGATTTTTGCCAATGTATTGATCTAGACTAAAATTTTCAATAATTTCTTCTCCATTTATTACGGCACCTGCAACAAATTGCGGTGCTTTTTTTCCAACTAATGCCATTTTTTTTGTTTTAATGTTTACTAATATTATTAATTTTTTTTTGTTTGATAATTCCTAAGCGTATAACATCCTTACAAGTAAATTGTTTAATCTAGTCTTTTTAGTTACATCTTTTTTTAGGCTACTCGTATAGTAATAAAACAATACAGCTTCGTGTAACATTCTCTTTTATAGAAGAAGTAATGAAGGATTGTTGGTTCAAAAATTATTCTATAATGCTTTGTAGCGTGGTTTTGAAAGCTTTATGATAGATTTTTAAATACAAATACAGGCTTAGCTTACACATCTATAACATGGTGGTGTTGGGATGAATTTAAAATTATAGCAGCACATTGTGGTTGGTGTGCTCTACCAGCACGGCCAAGTTTCGGTTGGTGCTGCCACCTATCGAAATCGGGGGCTACAATTTAAAATGCACCCTTCTATTGTAAAAAAACTTTAATTTATAATTATATATGTAAACAATTACAAAATATACCTGCCTTGCTTTTTATCAATCTTATAATTCTTATTGTTTCGCTGTTGATGTGTTTTTAAAATAGTATGATTATTGCAACTTATAACAACAATTGTGTAACGCTCATGAAAGCAGTAAGTTTCACCTTTGCATTGTGAAAATAGTTTCGCAATTCCGTCACCCAATTGGTGTACATAAAATCAAAAATATGAAACAAATAAAAATCAACATTTTACTATTATTATTACTATCATTTTGCCTTTTTTCAGTAAACAGTTTTGCACAAACAACTGGAACAACTACAAGTGAAAGGATTCAATTTGGCATGAAAGCAGGTATTAATTTCTCCAATGTGTATGATTCAAAAGGAGAACAATTTAATGCAGATGGCAAAATAGGTGCAGCAGGAGGCGTTTTTATATCAATTCCTTTAGGAAAATATTTAGGTATTCAGCCCGAAATATTATTTTCTCAAAAAGGATTTAAAGCAACGGGTAGTTTATTGGGAAGCAATTATACGTTTACACGTACTACCAATTACATTGATATACCGTTGTTGTTAGCAATTAAACCAACATCTGTTATTACTATACTTGCAGGGCCGCAATATTCTTACCTAATGAAACAAAAAGATGTTTTTGTTACATCAGTTACAAGCGTAGAACAACAAAAAGTATTTGAAAATGATAATATCCGTAAAAATACACTGTGCTTTGTTGGTGGTGCTGATATTAATTTAGCAAAATTGGTATTGAGTGCAAGGGCAGGTTGGGATATTCAAAATAATAATGGTGACGGTACATCTACAACACCCCGTTACAAAAATGTTTGGTACCAGGCAACCATTGGGTATAGATTTTAATAACCGTCCGGAAAACTATTAATACCCATCAACAATAATTGTATTAGCATTCACTGATTAAAAATTGCCACTAAATATAGTAGCCTTTTTTTAATTTTTGAATGCTTTTGCAGTATTGCCTGTTAGCAGAATTTTATAATCCACTCTTACACTTTTTTCGGGTGCATTTCAAATTATCTTTTTTAATTCCGTCTGTTGGAAACACCGACCAAGGCGAGTCTGTAGATGGTGTACTTAGCAACCAATAGACGCACGTGGCTTTTTTTAACTTATAGCTTTTTTCTGTGTAAATTTCAATAGCAAATATTCGATACTACCTGTCGGAAATTGAATAAAATTACCAGGCGGAATACGTCTAATAAAATCATGTAATGAATCCTGCCTTAGTAAAGCTCTTATACTAACAATGCAGCATTTTCAGCCTCACGATAAACATAAAATAACATATACTACACTTAGTAATCATTGGTCTACAGTCTAAAATATAGAGCATAATTGTACATATAAAAGGTTTACGTGTCAATTGTGGTAATATTATAACTTTTACCAAAAGTTGTGTAACAGTTATGCTTGTTATAAATGTCAACTTTACAATGTAATTGGATTGCTTACACTTTACGCCTGTAATAAATTTTATTCATTGCTATATTATTGGCAATACATTCATCAATAAGTAACTAATTTTTAATGAGTATGCCTGCCAACGTTAAAATAGACGGTAACAAAAATTTGAAGTATAGCATTTTTAATAGGGCGAATTTTTATGCAAAACCATTGAAAGATTTTTTTGAGGAAGTAAGTAAATTGACGTTGTTCTTACTGCGGTTTTTTAAAGAAGCGATTAAGCCGCCTTATGAGTTTCGGGAATTTTTTAAACAATCTTATATTATAGGATATAAATCTTTACCAATTGTTACTATTACGGGTTTTATAATGGGGCTTGTACTCACCTTACAATCACGGCCTACTTTAGCAGAATTTGGGGCAGAATCATGGTTGCCGGGCATGGTTGCACTATCGTTAATAAGAGAAATTTCACCCGTAATTACCGCACTCATTTGTGCCGGAAAAATTTCATCGGGCATAGGTGCAGAGCTTGGCTCAATGAAAGTAACACAGCAAATAGATGCTATGGAAGTATCTTCAATAAATCCTTATAAATACCTGGTAGTTACTAGAATTATGGCTACAACATTAATGATTCCAATACTAGTAGTATTTGCAGATGGTGTTGGAGTTTTAGGTGGATTTGCTGGCATAAATATTCACGGCGATGTTAACCTATACAGATATTTTAGCCAGGTACTTGCTTCTTTAGAGTTTATTGATATAATGCCTGCCACTATAAAAACATTCTTTTTTGGTTTTTTTATTGGCTTAATTGGTTGCTATAAAGGATTTACCGCAGCCAATGGCACCGAAAGTGTGGGCAAAGCTGCTACCTCTGCCGTTGTTTCGGCATCACTTGCCATATTTATTATTGATATGCTTGCAGTGCAATTAACAGATATATTCTTTTAATAATTATGACAGATGCAATTACCCAAGCCAGGCAGAATAGTGCAACCGTTTCAAACGAAGGAGTTATATCAGTAAACGGATTGTATAAATCTTTTGGTAAAAATAATGCCGTATTAAAAGGCATTAATCTCTATGTTAACAAAGGAGAAAATTTAGTTTTGTTAGGTAAATCAGGCTCAGGAAAATCAATTGTAATAAAATGTTTGGTTGGGCTGGAAAAAGCTGATGAAGGGGAAATAAATATTTTAGGTACCAACATCTGTAACATTAGTGCAGATGAACTAAATGAAGTACGGCTAAAAGTGGGTTTTCTTTTTCAGAATTCTGCCTTATACGATTCTATGACGGTGAGGCAAAATCTTGCTTTTCCACTTAGGCGTCACTCTAAACACTTAACACCCAAACAGGTGGATGAAGCCATAGTTACTGCATTGGAAGGTGTGGGCTTGTCCGGTGCTATTGATAAAATGCCTTCTGAGTTATCTGGTGGTATGAGTAAGCGTATTGCTTTGGCACGTACACTTATTTTAAAACCAGCAATAATTTTGTACGATGAGCCTACTACCGGATTAGATACAATAACTGCAAAAGAAATAAGTGAACTGATTTTACACATCAGAGAAAAATACAGTACAACCTCTATCATTATTACACATGATATGGCTTGTGCAAAACTTACCGGTGATAGGTTGGCAATTTTAAAAGACGGAATTATTTACGCAGAAGGCACTTATGAAACCCTGGAGAAAAGTAAGGACGAGTGGGTACGTTCTTTCTTCTTGTAATGCATTAAAAAATACACAAAATGAAAAGCGAAGAATCATTCAAATGGAAACTAGGTATGTTTGTTACAATAGGTTTATTAATTTTTGTAGTAACTATTTATTATGTAGGTAAACAAAAAAATTTATTTGGATCAACGTTTATACTGCGTACTAATTTTAAAACTGTTAGTGGTTTAAAGGAAGGAAACAATGTAAGATTTTCTGGTATTAATATTGGAACAATTAATAGTATTGAAATAATTACAGATACAAGTGTGATGGTGAATATGGTTATTAAAAATGAAATGAAAAAATTTATTAGAACTGATGCTTCTGCAAGTATTGGATCTGGTGGGTTAATGGGCGATAAGGTTTTAACAATTTATCCCGGAACCCAGGCTGGTACTCTGGTTAAAGACAATGACATCATATTGACGAGGGGTGCTATTGAGATGGAAGATATTATGAAAAGCATAAAAACCAGCGTAGATAATGCTTGTATTATTACAGACCAACTGGCACAGTTTACTTTTAAAATAAACAATGGCAATGGCATGCTGACCAAATTAATATCAGATGAAGAGTTTGCTGGCAGCCTAAAAAATACCCTGGTTAATTTGCAAACAAGTTCTGAAGAATTTGCTCATTTTACCACCAACATGAATAATGGAAAAGGTGCATTGTCTAAAATGGTAAACGATGAAAAATTTGCTAAAACACTTGATTCTACTTTATTAAATCTTAAAAAAAGTTCCAAAGGGTTAAGCGAAAATATGGAAGCCGCTAAAAGTAATTTTTTATTGAGAGGTTATTTTAGAAAGAAAGAAAAGGCGAAGCTTAAAAAATTGGAAATAAAAAATAAAAAGCTACTGATTCGGCAAACCGATTCTTTAAAAAAAGTAGGATTACAAAATGATAAAAATATTGAACTAATTACTTCTAAAAATGAAAATGACACACTTTAGCAGAGTATTAATTTCATTGATTAATTTAACAAGTGGTCGGTGAGGACACCGACCACGGCTGAGTATTAATTTCATTGATTAATTTAACAAGTGGTCGTACTCCTCACCGACCACTTGTTGCTGCGACAATTTGGGATGCACCCAGTGGTTGCTAAAATACCAACATGGACTAGAATTGACGCAGCGCTAAGTTGATGGTTAGCATGCCAAAAAGTCCTCGCCCCGGTCTGTGTCCTGATCAAACGCAGTTTGGCACTGTCGGTGTTCTTATTAAACACTGACTAGCCTCGGTCGGTTTCCTTATTAATAGCAGACTAACTTCGTTCGTTCTCCTCACCAATTGCCGATTCGCTTCGGTATAGTCCTCACCAACAGAAATCTGAAACTACCATTTTAAATACGCCTTACAAAACAGACTATTATATTGTATTAAACAAAGACGGTAAAAATAACCCATCCGCCTTTTATTTTCTGCAAATGGATTAAGTTTTTAAAAATGGATAATTGTGTGCATTTTAATACCCAAAAAAATACTTTTATATTATTCATTAAATACATAGTAGGTAATCTCTATAAAATGGTGGTGTAAACAGCATTAAGAAATCTGGGTCTCAATTTTGCAACTAATAGGTGTTGAGGGCTTCGGGCAAGGCATGGAAATCATTAAAATTTAGAAAAACGATAACAAAAAATAATGGGTACATTTAATATTAATACTGCGCCAATATTTGGTGAAGACGCTAAGCAAGGCCTTGACAGTTTCGCAGTCCTCAACTATCTTATAAAAGCCTCGGTTGTAGCACTCACCAACAGAAATATGGAGTAGCCATTAGAAATGTACCTTAAAAAACTGTGAATTATGTAAGTTTTTCAGTTTATTGTATAAGGATTTTCTTTTTAAAGATGAACAACTTTGTGGATCTTACATAAAAAATAAAACGCTTTGAAATTATTTATAAAATACATGGTAAGTAATCGCTGTAAAATGGCGGTGAAAGCAGAGTTAAGAAACCTGGGGCTGCATTTTATTGTGGTTAATCTGGGAGAGGTAGAGATTATGGAAAACATTACTTTAAGGCAACGTGAGCAACTAAAAATTGGGTTGCATGTATCTGGCCTGGAGTTAATAGATGACAAAAAATCGGTGCTAATTGAAAAAATTAAAGCAATCATTATAGAAATGGTTCATTATTCAGAAGAAATGATTAAAACCAATTTTTCATATTACCTGAGTGAAAAGCTTCAGCACGACTATACCTATTTAGCAAATTTATTTTCCGAAATTCAAGGAACAACGATTGAACAGTTTATTATATCTCATAAAGTAGAGCGCATTAAGGAGTTAATTATTTATGATGAACTTAATATAACTGAAATAGCCTGGAAAATGAATTATAGCAGTGTTGCACATTTATCTAATCAGTTTAAAAAGGTAACAGGTTTATCTCCCTCTCACTTTAAACAATTAAAAGAAAAAAGACGCAGGCCGATTGAAGAAATTGGGAATTAAATCATGGTTTTGTAGTTGGAAGTAATAATAGATTTTCAAGTGCAAAAATTGTTTAAGTAGCTCATCAGCAATATGCTTTAAATCTATTATGAAATTTATATCAATTAAAAAAATATCAATCTTTTATTTACTGGCTGCAGCCTTGCTGGTATCGGTTTTACTGATATTTTACCTGAATAATAAAAAAGTAAGATCTACAACTTTATTGGTAGAACAAACACAGGATTTTATCAAAAAAAATAACGACGTACTGCTGGATGTACTTAATGTAGAAATTGGCTCCCGAAGTTACTTATTATCTGGAAATGAAATATTTTTAGCTCCTTATTATAGTGCTACACAATCATTGAATAATGATATAACCCTGCTGTCAGTACTTACCAAATCAATGGTTTCACAGCAGGTAAAAGTTGATTCTTTATTTATAGCAGCCAATAATAAATTAGCACTTGCAAAAAGTATGGTTGCTGCCAGAAAGAAAGCTGATTTTTCTGACTCAGAAAAAATTGTTTTGATTGAGAAAGGTAAAATAACTGGAGACAAAATACGTGAAATAGTAACTGATATAAATAAAGATGCATTTAGCATTCTAAAACAACAAAAAACCAACAACGAAAAAACTAACAAGGATTCGGAGTTGTTTCTTTTGCTGTTGATAGCTTTTATTACTGTTATTTTTAGCTTTGTTATTTTTCTTATTAGAAATCAACAATTGCGAAATGACGAATTACAGTCAGCTACGGTTGCGTTAAAACTGTTGTCTAAATATTCGCTTAGTTTAATTGAAGCAAGTCTCGACCCGTTGGTAACAATTAATACTGATGGAAAAATCACAGATACCAACGAGGCAACTGTAAATATAACCGGAATTAGCAGGGAAATATTAATTGGGTCAGACTTTCTGGATTATTTTACCGAATCACACAAAGCAAGAGAAGTTTACCAGGAAGTGTTTGCAAAGGGTTCTGTGGCAGATTCGCCACTTACGCTACGGCACAAAACTGGTAAACTAACAGATGTATTGTTTAATGGATCTGTGTATAAGGATGATAGTGGAAATGTATTGGGAGTAGTAATTGTGGCAAGGGATGTTACTTCTCAAAAAATTGCCAACCGGTATGCAAGAAGTCTTATTGAAGCAAGTTTAGATCCTCTGTTTACTATAAGTGTAGAAGGTAAAATAACAGATTTGAACAATGCTTCAGTAAAAGTTACAGGCACTTCCAGAGAAAAATTAATTGGGTCAGATTTTTTTGAATATTTTACTGAGCCTGATAAAGCAAAAGAAGGGTACAAGCAGGTTTTTGCAAAAGGCTTTGTATCAGATTATCCATTAACAATTATAGATGGTAAATTAACGGATGTTTTATTTAATGGATCTATTTATAAAGATGAACAGGGTAATGTATTGGGCGCAGTGGTGGTGGCAAGAGATATTACAGATCAAAAGCGAATAGAAAAAGAGATGATGGAAGCAAAGGTATTTGCAGAGCTGGCAACAGAAATTGCAGAAGTGGCAAAAAACAAGGCAGAGGACGCAACAAAAACTGCAAAAAATGCAGTGAAGGCAAAGCAGCAGTTTTTATCTAATATGAGTCACGAAATACGCACCCCAATGAATGCCATCATTGGGTTTACAAAAGTTGTTTTAAAAACTGATTTATCAGCCAGGCAAAAAGAATACATATCAGCTATTAAATTAAGTGGAGATTCAATGATTGTTTTAATAAATGATATACTGGATTTGGCAAAAGTAGATGCTGGAAAAATGATTTTTGAGAACATACCATTTAAGGTTGCGGCCTCAATTTCTTCAATGCTGCATTTGTTTGATACAAAAATTCAGGAAAAAAACCTTTTATTAGTAAAAGAGTACGATAATAATATTCCGGAAGTGCTTGAAGGTGATCCGGTTAGGCTACACCAAATTATTTTAAACCTCATGAGTAATGCTGTAAAATTTACGGCTAAAGGAAAAATTACGGTAAGTGTATTGCAGATAAAGGAAGATGAAACATCTTCTACCTTGCAATTTACGGTAGCTGATTCTGGTATTGGAATACCACAAAATAGAATTGATAGTATTTTTGAAAATTTTCAGCAGGCATCAAGTGGCACAAGCCGTTTGTTTGGCGGTACTGGTTTAGGGCTTGCCATAGTAAAACAATTGGTAGAGGCTCAGAATGGCACTATAACAGTCCAAAGTATAGAAGGGGAGGGAGCTTCATTTAGTTTTGTATTAACGCTCCAAAAAACAAACAAAGCAGCAGAAACCACCATTGAAATACCGGAGGAAGATACTGATATAAAAAATATAAAGGTTTTGGTAGTAGAAGATATGGCCCTTAACCAATTGCTGATGAAAACCCTGCTGGATGATTTTGGATTTGAAAGGGATATAGTAGGTAATGGAAGGTTAGCCGTTGAAAAATTACAAACTAACTCTTACGATATTATATTAATGGATTTGCAAATGCCGGAAATGAACGGTTTTGAAGCTACAGAGTACATTCGCACTGTTTTGAAATCTGCTATTCCTATAATTGCATTAACAGCCGATGTTACTACAGTTGATTTGGCAAAATGTAAATTAGTTGGTATGAATGATTATTTAGCTAAACCTATTGATGAGAGATTGCTTTATTCTAAAATAATTGGTTTAGTAAAAAAAGAAACAATCACCAACCCGGATACTATCAATAAGACAGAGCCTGTTGCCGGTAAAAACAGCAGTTTTATTAACCTTGATTATCTTATGCTTCGTACCAGATCTAATACGGAGCTTATGCAGGAAATGATAAGTATATATTTAGAGCAAACACCCGGTTTGGTAAAAGCAATAACAAAAAGTTTTAAAGATAAAGACTGGGTTACATTAAAAGCGGCAATACATAAAATTATACCTTCTTTTGCCATTATGGGCATGAGTGTTGATTTTGAAAACCTGGCAAAAAAAGTACAGGAATATGCAACGCTGCAAATGCATTCAAGAGAAATTGA
Organism: Chitinophagales bacterium; assembly: GCA_038234405.1. Classification (GTDB taxonomy): domain Bacteria; phylum Bacteroidota; class Bacteroidia; order Chitinophagales; family Chitinophagaceae; genus Ferruginibacter. The sequence continues at coordinate 9,419 of JBBQTZ010000064.1, read as the reverse complement.
AGAAATGATTTTGCAGCTTGAAAATATATGTACAAGTGCTTGTGAAGAACTTACAATAGAATTTAACAAACTTAAAAAAGTAGGAGTATGATACAAGATAAACTAAAATTATTTTTGGTAGATGATGATGCACTTTTTTTAAAATCATTAGAAATTGAATTTCGTCAAAAGACAGATTTTTTAATAGAAACCTTTGCTACCGGCGAGTTGTGTATTGCACACCTTGATAATAAACCTGATGTAATTATTTTAGATTATTACCTTGATGGATTAGAAAAAGATGCTATGAATGGAATAGCAACACTCGATAAAATTAAAGATTTTAATCAGGATATACCAGTGGTTATGCTTTCACAGCAAGATAAAATTGAGGTAGCCGTAAGCTGTATGCACCACAAAGCATTTGATTATGTAGTAAAAAGCGAAACCGCATTTATTCGTTTGGAACAAATTATTCCTTCTATTATAAAGTATAAAAAAATGGAAAAAGAGCTAAACTGGTATATGGAGCGTATGTAAAGGTTTTTTATCAGTAAACAATAATATTTAAAAGTGGGAATGATGCAATATAATTCTGTAATTGTGTAATGAACTACAGGTTAAATTTTCTCAATTTTGGTGCAAAACTTTAAAATTATTTTTATGCCATTACTTACTATTGTTATTGTATTAATTGTTGCTGGTGTTTTACTTTGGTTGGTGAACACTTATATTCCAATGGACCGAAAAATAAAGAATATCCTGAATGCAGTAGTTGTAATTGTGTTGGTTATTTGGTTGTTGCAGGTGTTCGGTGTTTTGGGTTCTTTAAAAAATATTAATGTGTAGAACTTATAATTTAAGTCTATTGTAAAATTAATTAATTAATCAACCTGTAATGTTTATGCTTTAAAAAAGCATAGACATTTTTTTGTGCATGTATTAAAAACATTCCTATATTTTTTTATTTATTAACACCTTAAAAATGTGAGAATATTGCAATTTTAATCCAATATAGTATAATACTTTTCTAATTGTTTGTGGCCACCTTTACACAAAATTGTTTGGGTTACCTTTTAAAATAAACAATATGCAAAACAAAAAAAACACATTTCCTACTTTAAATACTCGTTGGAACCATGAGCTACTGAGTTCTGCTGTAGAAGTGAAAGATAAAATGAATTATAGCGAGTTACCATCACTGGAAGAAATTAGAGATCATTATGGAAAAACCGGATCAGTTGTAAAATGGATCTCACCTGTTCCGGACGAAACAACTGCAACCAGTCTTGAAACAGAAACAAGGGAATTTGAAAGTATGGATACCGATTTTTTTGAAAAAGAATTGACTGAAGCAGAAAATAATATAGGTATAAGTGTTGGTGAATTTTCTGCTTTAAATGCAACAACCAATTCAGGTGAAGATATATTTTAACGAAGAAATTAGTATAACTGAAACACATAATTCAAGGGCTTTAAACCACAAGTTTAGCTCAGTATATATTTCCCAATGAAGATTAACTTGGAGGAGGTCAACTGATTTCCTCCTATTTTTCGCACAAGTAAATGTATTGATTTTTAATTTTTTAATGATTGTTAGTTTTGACTCCAGGAGTCATTTATGTTTTACTCAGTATTGCTTTTAAGGTTTATTTATTGGCCAAAAACATTATGTAATACAAATGTACTGTTATAGGATTTGACGAAAATAAACCCATTGCAGATTATAAAACAGATGTTGAAACTGCAAAAAACCGCAGGGTAAAATTAAAACAGCTTACTAGTTTATATAAAGAAGGTTTGGTTTTGGTATAAAAAGGCTGCTTATTTCAGCGGCCTTTTTTTACAATGCTTTTGATGATTTTTTCAATTCTTTTAAAAATATCAATCGAAATGTGGGAATAATGTAAGAATTAGATACAGTTTTATAACACGAATGATACGGAAGTTTTCATCTTTGTAAAACAAAAAAGCAATATTTTTCTAAGGCTTATTGCTAACGAATTAATATAATGGAAAAAAAATTCTATTACTCCACAATATAAGTACTTGATAAGTTAGAGGTTTAAGTTGGTTTAGGTTTTAAAAGGGACTATTTTCTAATAGCCCCTTTTATATATAGTTAACATAAGCTATCCCGCTTCATTTGATGGGATGCGTTTGAAAATGCTACAGCGCATTGTATTTAGTAAAAGCATTAAATATGCCATGCCCCTGGTTTAAATTCCATCTGCTAAAATAAGAAGCCGCATTTTTTAAATGCCTCCGTTTAGCTTTTTATTCTTTCAAAATTATTTTACTGATGAAAGTTTAAAATAGCATGTTTTCCTTTTATTTAAATGTATAAATAGTTTTTTCTTTTTTTGTAGGGCATACTTCAAATTTATAGAATGATGTAATTATTACAATTAATTGTGTAACAGTTTCCAATAAAATCACAGCAACCTTTGCTGTATAAATTTTCATTCATCATTAAAATTTTTTAAAATGAATACTACAGAAATAAAAGGAAGCTGGAATGAGCAAAAAGGTTTGCTTAAACAAAAATTTGCAACCCTTACAGACAATGACCTCATGTTTGAACAGGGTAAAAAAGATGAAATGTTTGGAAGGCTTCAAAAGAAACTGGGAAAGACAAAAGAAGAAATACACAAAATTATTGAAGGATTATAGTTTCTTTTCTTTCTTAGAAGTACCGTTTGGATAATTGATTACCGAATGGTACTTTTTAACAACAGTAACCTGGTTGGTGCAAAAATAAAAATGGTAGTTTAACTGTCATTCTTTCCTTTTTTACGTTGCGTTAGATTGTTCAATTTCACTCTTAATTTTAATCATATTTTAATCATATTTTTTTATGTGGCTCCTGTTCAACTGCAATTGAAATAGTAAACTGCATAAATTTTACCGATAGGTTCTAAAAAATATAGTATGGTAAAGGTAAATAAGCATGGTATTATGCTGCAAAAAACTACCCTTAGTTTTGAAAACGAAGCTGTATTAAACCCTGCGGCAATAAGAGATGAGGAATACGTTCATCTTTTTTACAGAGCAGTACATACTGGAAATTATTCAAGTATTGGCTATTGTAAGTTGAAGGGGCTTTTCACAATTGAAGAGCGCTTTGATGCACCAGTAATTTTTCCGGAATTTGAATACGAAAAGCATGGAGTCGAAGACCCTCGAATTGTAAAGATTGATGACTTATTTTACCTTACTTATACTGCTTTTGATGGTGTTAATGCTCTTGGTGCATTGGCTGTATCAACAGATTTGTTACACTGGGATAAAAAGGGAATAATAGTTCCTCAAATTACATACGAGGAGTTTAAAGATTTAACAGAACCCACTGGAGCTATTAATGATAAATACCTGCGTTACAATGGCAACATTCATATAGTAGCTGACAATGGAAAGAAGTTGTTGTTGTGGGATAAAAATGTAATTTTCTTCCCCAGGCGAATTGATGGTAAATTAATATTTTTCCATCGCATTAAACCTGATGTACAAATTTTGGTTTCTTTAAATAGTCTTGATGAACTTACACCTGCTTTTTGGAGGAATTATTTTTTGCAGTTTAAAGATTCAATTGTGTTATCTCCTAAATATGACCATGAAATTAGTTATGTAGGAGGTGGGTGCCCGCCAATAGAAACTGCCCAGGGTTGGTTAGTAATTTACCATGGAGTGCATGATACTTTAAAAGGTTTTGTTTATTCGGCTTGTGCTTTGCTACTCAATCTTGATAACCCGAAAATAGAGATTGCAAGATTGCCATATCCTTTATTTTATCCTGAATTTAAATGGGAGTTAAAGGGAGAAGTAAACAACGTGTGTTTTCCTTCCGGTGCAGTAGTTTTTGATGATACCCTCTATATTTACTATGGTGCTGCTGATGAACAAATTGCCTACGCTTCAATAAATATTTCCGAACTGTTAACTGAGTTAATGTTAAACACTACTAATTATGCTAAATAAAATATTGAATAACAATATAGATTTAAAAACAGCTTTTTTGCCAATATTGAATGGTCATGCTATAAATAATGAAAGGAGAATTCCTCTGTTTATAAATGATTTGCCGGAAATTTTATTTATCACATCTTACCCGCCCCGGGAATGTGGTATTGCAACTTACTCTCAGGATTTAATTAAAGCATTGAATAATAAATTTAATCAGTCATTTAATATCAGTATTTGTGCTATAGAATCGGAGCAAGAGCAGCATATTTACAAGGAAAATGTTAAATACACGCTTAATGCAGATTGCCCACTGGCGTATAAAAAATTAGCCAATAAAATTAACAATGATGCTGCAATAAAAATTGTTTTAATACAGCACGAGTTTGGCTTTTTCAATAAATTATCTGTAGAGTTCAACAGTTTTTTGCATTCACTTACCAAGCCAGTTGTAATGGTATTTCATACTGTTTTACCGGCTCCCAATAATTTGCTTAAAAAGAAAATGCAGGAGATAGTTGCAGCTACAACTGCCGTTATTGTAATGACAAAATCGTCTGCAAAAATATTGATGAATGTGTACAATGTGCCAAAAAAATTGATTACCATAATTCCACATGGTACTCACCTGGTTTTACATTCTGATAAGTTATTGTTAAAAGAAAAATACCATCTTGAAGGAAAGAAAGTACTTACCACTTTTGGACTGTTAAGTTCTGGAAAAAGTATTGAAACTACTTTGCTTGCCATGCCCTCAATTATTAAAGCTTGTCCTGATTGTATGTTTTTGATTATTGGTAAAACGCACCCATCTGTTGTAAAACAGCAAGGATATCAATACCGTAATATGCTGGATGCAATGGTGAGGGAACTGCATTTAGAGCATCATGTAAAATATGTAAATAGTTATTTACCCTTGCCGGAATTGCTGGAATATTTACAATTAACTGATATTTATTTGTTTACCTCAAAAGATCCTAATCAGGCAGTAAGTGGCACTTTTTCTTATGCCCTTAGTTGCGGCTGTCCTATCATATCAACCCCTATACCGCATGCATTGGAAGTGCTAAAGGGAAAAGCAGGCATTATATTTGATTTTGAAAACTCAGCCCAGCTTAGCGATGCAGTAATACGGTTGCTTAATAATGATGTAGTAAGATCAAAAATTGGATTGAATGGATTACATAAGATGGCATCTACAGCCTGGGAAAATTCAGCAATAGCACACGCTAAATTATTTGATAAATTAGCAGAAGATCAAATAATGTTAACGTATAAAATGCCGGCAATTAATATTGATCATTTAAAAAATCTTACAACCGATTTTGGAATGATCCAATTTTCTATTATAAACCAACCCGATATTAATTCTGGTTTTACGTTGGATGACAACGCAAGGGCCATGGTTGCAATGTGCCAGTATTTTGAGCTTACCAATGATGAAGCTGCAATAAAATACATTCAAATTTACCTCAATTTTATCAGGTATTGTTTGCAGCAGGATGGGAGTTTTTTAAATTACGTAAATGAGAAAGGTAGCTTTACGGATCAAAATAATGAAACAAATTTGCAAGATTCAAATGGTAGAGCAATCTGGGCTTTGGGTTATTTAATTTCTATTAGTCACTTGTTGCCTTCCCGCTTTAATAAAATTGCAATTACGGCAGAATTAATTTTAAATGCTTCACTAGTGAGTATAAGAAAAATACATTCAACCAGGGCCTTGGCATTTACCATTAAAGGCTTGTATTACCGCAATATCAGTTCCATTTCCAAACCAGATTTACCACTAATCAAAGAACTGTCTGACAGGCTTGTACAGATGTACAGACATGAAGCAGATGCGGAATGGGCCTGGTTTGAAAATTACCTAACCTACGCAAACAGTATATTGCCGGAAGCCATGCTATGTGCCTTTCTTGCAACGGGCGATATTGTTTACAGGGATATAGCAAAGTCATCTTTCAATTTTCTGTCTTCAAAAATTTTCAGAGAGGATGGTATTAAAGTTATTTCAAATAAAGGTTGGTTGCAAAAGGGTAGCCAGCAGGGCAATGCTATTCCTTACCGCTATCCAATAGGAGGAGAGCAGCCAATTGATGTAGCCTATACTATACTTGCTTTAAGCAAATTCTATGATGCGTTTAAGGATCCTGAATACAAGCAAAATATGGAGCTTTCTTTCAATTGGTTTTTAGGGGCTAATCATCTTGAGCAAATTGTATATAATCCATGTACCGGGGGCTGTTACGATGGTCTTGAAGAAAATTATATTAATCTAAACCAGGGTGCAGAATCTACCGTAAGCTATTTAATGGCGAGGTTAACGATGGAAAGATATTTTAATAACAAAATACTGGAAAATGATAAAAAAAAGAGTTCACTGTTAGCTAATCTTGAGCTTCAATATGTATATCAGTAACAGGCCAGGTACTAAACAGAGGTGAGAATGATGTAAGATTAATGTGATATTCTGTAACGATTTTCTGGTGGGGTATGTTCATCTTTGTGGTATAAATTATATAATTTTTTATAGTTAAAAAGTGGTTGTATAAAGTGAGAACCTGCTTAACTGTAAAGTAACATAGGTTATTTTAAAATTACCATCATTATCAAATTATAATTATTATGAAATCTGGAATAAATAAATGGAATAGTAGAAGAAAATACTTTGTGGTTATTATAAGCTTATTAATATTTACAGCGTTTTCCTGTGCCAGAAAAGTAACCTTTTTAACTTCGTCTGTAGTGCCTGCTGCCCGTGGATATGTAAAAGTAAAGAAGGATAACAATAGTAACTATTTAATAAATGTGGAACTAACGGATTTGGCAGAAGTCAGTCGCTTGCAACCATCCCGAAATAACTATGTAGTGTGGATGGAAACTAACGACCAAATAACAAAAAATATCGGCCAAATAAAAAGCTCAAGTGGCATGTTTTCAAGCAAATTAAAGGCTTCTTTTGAAACTGTTTCCTCATCAAAGCCATCAAAAATATTTATTACAGCAGAGGATGATGCCGACAGGCAATACCCCGGTAATCAGCTTGTTTTATCAACAGATAAGTTTTAATACAATTTATACTTAATTGTAATTTTAAATTTTTTTTTCAGCTTTTTTCTTATTTTATTTATCACTTAAAAACACACACATCATGGGTAATTTACTTTATGTAATCGCAGTAGTTCTTATCATTATTTGGGCAATTGGATTTGTAGGATACAGCGTAGGCGGGCTAATCCATATTTTGCTTGTAATTGCAATTATTGCGATCCTTGTAAGGATAATTCAAGGGCGTAATATAGTGTAGTATTTAGTTAGTGCTTTTTATTTTGGGTGCAATTTAAATTGATGCAGCGCTTAGGGCATACTAGTAAACTAACTAAGTATTGTCATTGCCAGATGTATCCACCTATATAGCTAGAGAGCAACAATTTGAAATGCCCCATTTATATGCTTTAAAAGCAGGTAGAACTGATACTAGTATTATGCTGTTTTAAATACACTGGTTTTGCCCGTGTATTCAATATTTCATACTGTTAAGTTTGCTTAACAGATACAAATTAATAATCTAAAAATATACAATCATGAAAAATGGTAAAGTAGTAGTTGGCTTGTTGGCCGGTGTTGCAGCAGGGGCTGCTTTGGGAGTTTTGTTTGCACCGCATTCTGGCAAGCGAACAAGAAGACAAATTTCTCAAAGTAGTGAAGATTTTACTGATGAAGTAAAAGATAAATTTAGTGATCTGCTTAGTTCCATTAATCACAAGTACGAAAAAGTAATGAAAGAGGCTGGTGTAAAAATTAGTAATGGAAAATCCAATTATGAAGGTGTAAAAAAAGAGATTAAACATTTTACAACCTAATGTTTTAGTTTCTGGTATAAACTTTTTAGAGATGGATAGGCTTATTTTAAAAAGTTAAGCTAAATACCTTTATAAACATAAAATGTCAGTTTAAACACTGGCATTTTTGTGTTCAATTTAGCTTTTGTATTTGTGTATCAAAATAATTTCCCAACCGAAAAACATGGACTTATTGCAATGTAATTACATTATTTTAATCTAAGTACGTATTGAATGCCACCTAAAATATGTTGTAAAAAAAGTGGCTCTGTATAGCTTTCATTTGTATGTCCTAGCCCACTATAAAATACTTTTCCCCCATCATATTGATGATACCAGGCCATTGGATGATTAGTGCCATTTTTGCCACCGGTATAAGATGTTTCATCTATTGTAATCAATACATTTACTGCAGTGTTCATGTCTTTAAAATTGTACCATTCATCTTTTCTTTCCCATGTAGCGGGAAGCATTTTGGTAGCTAAATGAGTACTATCTACAATTACCAGTTTTGCTGTTTGCTGCTGCGGATGCGACTCAAAACTGGCACCAACCATTTTTACATACCAGGGCCAATTATACTCACAGTCAGTAGCAGCGTGTATGCCAGCAAAGCCACCTCCCTTTTGTATAAATTTCTGTAAAGCCAATTCTTCATTAGTGCCCAATACTTTACCTGTTGTACTTAAAAAAATTATAGCTTGATATTGTTTCAATTTTTCATCATTAATAGATAATGAATCTTCTGTATCATCTACTAAAAAATTATTTGCTTCACCTAATTTCTTTATTGCCGCAATACCAAACGGAATACTCTCATGCCGGTAACCATTAGTTTTTGAAAAGATCAGTACTTTTTTTTGCAAAGTACTTTTCCCCAAATTGCAGGCACTTTTAAAAGCGGTAAGTAAAAGAAAGAGTAAACTACAGCAAATTAGTAGTGATAAATTATTGGTTAAAATTTTATTTTTCATTTAAATGGTTTTATTACTTTACTTGTTAATTAAAAAAGATATTCGTCATTTTCAAATTTGTCCATTGCCATTCCCCATTGCTCATTCCCCATTGCCCATTGCCCATTGCTCATTGCCCATTGCCTATTGCCCATTGCCTATTGCCCATTGCCTATTGCCTATTGCCCATTCCATTTTGCCTATTGCCTATTGCCCATTGCCCATTGCCCATTGCCTATTGCCCATTGCCTATTGCCTATTGCCTATTGCCCATTGCCTATTGCCTATTGCCCATTGCCCATTGCCCATTGCCTATTGCCCATTGCCTATTGCCTATTGCCCATTGCCCATTGCCTATTGCCTATTGCCCATTGCCTATTGCCTATTGCCTATTGCCCATTGCCTATTGCCCATTGCCTATTGCCCATTGCCTATTGCCTATTGACTTTTCACTTTTGACTTTGTCTTGCCTACTTCCTATTACTCCCAACATTCTGTCGGGGCAGCCATTGCCTATTGCCTATTGCCCATTGCCTATTGCCTATTGCCTATTGCCCATTGCCCATTGCCTATTGCCCATTGCCTATTGCCTATTGACTTTTCACTTTTGACTTTGTCTTGCCTACTTCCTATTACTCCCAACATTCTGTCGCGGCAGCCATTGCCTATTGCCCATTGCCTA
>JBBQTZ010000063.1:0-19890 GCA_038234405.1 Chitinophagales bacterium | reverse complement strand
ACCATTCACCATTCACCATTAACCATTCACCATTAACCATTCACCATTCACCATTAACCATTCACCATTAACCATTAACCATTCACCATTAACCATTCACCATTCACCATTAACCCCTTACAAAAACCCCAGCACCTCATTTATATGTTGCACCTGTTTAAAGTTAACATGCTCTACATTATGCTCCACTGTTTCATGTGCCCAGGTAGTGTGATAAGGGATGTGCAATCCATGGCCGCCAATAACCAGCACCGGCAATACATCCGACTTAAGTGAATTGCCCATCATTAAAAATTCAGCAGGATTTATATCCAGGCGTTTAATTAGTTTCAGGTAATCTGATTCCTGTTTATCACTCATAATTTCTATGTGATGAAAGTAATGTTCAAGTCCTGATTTTTTCAGCTTCCGTTCCTGGTCAAGCAGATCGCCTTTGGTGGCAACAACAAGGCGGTATTTACCTTTTAATGCAATCAAAACATCCTCCACACCGTCCAGTATTTCAATTGGCTTTTCGAGTAACTCTTTGCCGTATTGCAAAGCCTTTTCAATTACCTCAATACTAAGGGTGTTGTTGGTAACCCGTAAGGATGTTTCAATCATACTCAACATAAAACCCTTTACACCGTAGCCGTACAAAGAAAGATTATCAATTTCTGTTTTAAATAATTCTTTCACAAGTGTGTGTCTCGGCAGGTAATCTTCCAGCAGGTCGCAAAATTTTTCTTCAATCTCTTTAAAGTAGGGCTCATTTACCCAAAGGGTATCGTCTGCATCAAAGGCTATTACTTTTATATTCATGTTATTTGCTTTTGCCATTAAGGCGTTTAATTTTAAAACGGCAGGTGTATTTGGTTTTGTAAATGTAGTACAAGCACTGCACTCACTTTTAAACAGCATTCCAGTTCCAGATTATTTCTCCGTTATTATATTCCGGCAAATATTTTCCATCAACCTTTGACTGCTTAACAAATTTTGTAAGAAAATCAACCTGCCCATTTCTTTCAACTCTATAAATTACACCCTCCACTTCATCAACTGCACCGTGCCCCGAAACTTCAATTTTTTTCAATGCTTTTTCAATTGACAAAGGTTGTCCTATATGAACAAGGTTTGGAACAACAAAACCCAATGGTAAAACACGAAGTAAAAAGTTATGGTAATTAGTTCTTTCGTTTTTTGTAATTAGGTCAAATACTACAAAAGGCTCGTGAATTAAATTATAAATTGTTCCGTGAGCTTGCGCCAACCATTCTCCACATACTCTTTCATTTTCGTTTAGCAATGTAATAAACCTTTGTTTGTTTAACAAAACCCACTTTGCAAAAAGCTTGTGTTGCTCATAGGGAGAGGTTTCGGCCAGATAGCCACTTCTTCCAAGTGCCAATATTTTACCATTAACTTTTGTCACAGAACAATTAGAGCCATCAAGTTTTTCCTGAACAATAATTAAATCATTTTTATCCCTTGTTTTTTTAGTTGCTATTATCGCTTGCCCTTCTTCAATATGATGGTCGCCAGTTCCTAAACGACTGTAGGGTAAATGTGGAATTGAACCATAAGCTTTTTTACCAATTGGCTTGATGTTGTTATTCATTGTACAAACTTAATTTTATTTCACCTTGTATTGTTTTGTAATTAGACAAAAGCACACGTTGCATTGGTTTTAATTCAACGTTTTGCCGGAATATTTGCAATGTTATATCTACAGCAATATTTACACGTTGAAGTTAATTATAAACAAGCTACAGGCAAACTAGTTGCAATTTTCCGTATTAGTTATGTAAGTATTTTTGTAGTGGTTATCAAATTTTTTATTATTACAATGATTCTACTAAAAGTTTTTAGCCAATCGAAATATGTTTGTTTGTTGATGGTTAGCTGATAAGTAGACACAAAAAAAGTGACCCGTTTCCGGATCACTTTTCTTACAATAAAAAATTCATTTAAGCCAAATCAAAGCGATCAAGATTCATCACTTTTACCCAGGCTGCTATAAAGTCGTTAACAAATTTTTCCTGAGCATCTTCACAGGCATATACTTCTGCAATAGCACGTAACTCTGAGTTAGAGCCAAAAATTAAATCAACACGTGTACCAGTCCACTTCGTTTCGCCTGTTTTGCGGTCGCTGCCTTCAAAAATATATTTTGCTGCTGAAGTAGCCTTCCAGGTAGTACTAAAGTCTATCAGGTTAACAAAGTAATCATTGGTAAGTGCACCAGGGCTATTGGTAAACACACCCTCTTGTGCCTGGTTAAAGTTTGTGCCTAATACCCTCATGCCGCCAATAAGTACGGTTAATTCCGGCGCCGTAAGGGTTAATAATTGTGCCTTATCTAACAACATTTCTTCTGCTGCTGCAGCAGTATTATTCACTTTTATATAATTGCGAAATCCATCAGCAACAGGCTCTAATACCCCAAACGACTCTATATCAGTTTGTGCTTGTGATGCATCTGTTCTGCCTGCTAAAAACGGAACAGTAACAGTATAACCAGCTTGCAATGCGGCCTGCTCAATAGCAACAGAACCTCCCAGCACAATAATATCTGCAAGCGAAACCATTTTATTGTCAGTTTGGCTGCCATTAAATGCCAGCTTAATACTTTCCAGTTTATCCAGTATTTTGTCTAATTCAACCGGGTTATTTACTTCCCAATACTTTTGCGGTAACAGCCTTATGCGTGCACCATTTGCACCACCCCGTTTATCAGATCCTCTAAAAGTAGATGCAGACGACCAGGCAGTGGCTACCAATTGTGCTACAGATAAGCCCGATGTCAGTATCATACCTTTTAGTGTAGCAATGTCTTCATCGTTAATCAATTCATTTGTATAAGCAGGTACAGGATCTTGCCAAATTAACTCTTCAGCAGGCACTTCAGTACCAAGATAGCGTACACGTGGGCCCATATCCCGGTGTGTTAGTTTAAACCAGGCACGTGCAAACGCATCTGCTAACTCAGCAGGATTTTCGTAAAAGCGCCTCGAAATTTTTTCATAAGCCGGATCAACCCGTAAAGCAATATCAGTAGTTAACATAAATGGAGCATGGCGCTTTGTTGCATCATGCGCATCGGGTACTAAACCAGTACCTGCATCACCTTTTGGTTTCCATTGCTGAGCACCGGCCGGGCTCCTGGTTAGCTCCCATTCGTATCCAAACAGATTTTCAAAATAATTATTACTCCACTTTGTTGGGGTGGTCGTCCAGGCACCCTCTAAACCACTTGTAATGGTAAAGCCTGCATTACCGGTTCCAAAAGAATTTTTCCATCCAAAACTTTGCTCTTCAATACCAGCAGCAGCAGGCTCTTTATCTACATATTTTACAGGATCGGCAGCACCATGCGTTTTGCCAAATGTATGTCCACCTGCAATTAATGCTACGGTTTCCTCATCATTCATTGCCATACGGCCAAAAGTTTCCCTTATATCACGGGCTGAGGCAAGTGGATCGGGATTACCGTTTGGCCCCTCCGGGTTTACATAAACTAAACCCATTTGAACGGCACCCAAAGGGTTTTCTAATTGCCGGTTGCCAGTGTATCGCTTATCGCCCAGCCACTCGGTTTCTGCACCCCAATAAATATCTTCGGCAGGCTCCCAAACATCTTCTCTGCCACCACCAAAACCAAAGGTTTTAAAATCCATTGACTCAAGGGCGCAATTACCGGCTAATATCATTAAATCTGCCCACGAAAGTTTATTGCCATACTTTTTTTTGATGGGCCAAAGCAGCAAGCGTGCCTTATCTAAATTGGTGTTATCTGGCCAGCTATTTAAAGGCGCAAAACGTTGTGTGCCCATGCCACCGCCTCCACGGCCATCTGCAATACGATAGGTACCAGCACTATGCCAGGCCATTCTAATAAAAAACGGCCCATAATGACCATAATCTGCCGGCCACCAATCCTGAGATGTAGTCATTAAATCAAAAAGATCTTTCTTAACCTCCTTTAAATCAAGGGTTTTAAATGCCTCCGCATAATTAAATTTGCTCCCCATCGGATTCGATAATGATGAGTGCTGTCGAAGGATATTTAATTTTAACTGGTTTGGCCACCAATCCCTGTTACTTGTGCCCGCCCCTGCAGTTTGCTTTAGTGACCCACTAATAAAAGGACACTTACTTTCAGCGTTTGTATCGTACGCAGTGGTTTGCTGTGTGCTGTTGTTTTCCATTTTATATCTTCTTTAATTTTTTAAAAAATGAAATTATACTTTCTTTACGATAATAGTTATTTATATATTTTATGAAGTTATAGTTTTAGACTATCGTTATTATTAAACAGATAATGAAAACACAATTCCAGGTTTCGTAAACAAAAAGTACATGAAAATCACAGGCTCAACTTGTTAGTCAATAATGCCTACTATGGCAAAATGCTGTTGGTGATCATTAATAACAGCAGCAATACCCAATGTTTTTTACAACAATGATTGTTGGCTATCGGCATTGAAGCAACAAGCAGCATTGATAGGGGTGGGCCCGTCCGAATGGGTAAGCCGGGCGGGACCGTCCGACTAGCGTTAGCCGGGCAAGTTTGATTTTTTTCTTTTTTTATCAACCTGTCCCGAAAAAATCGGAAGAAAAAAAAGTAAACAGATGCCAGCTCAAAATTGTAAAGGCTTAGACAACAAAATACATAATCCTATCCTTTTTTTTATTAAAAAGCCTTCTATTTACTCAATAACCATTACCTTACTTTTTTGCACTCACCTAAATTTTTTTTATGAAGCTTGCTGCCAAACTTTTAAAAATATTCCTCCTTGGTTCTGTTCTTTTGATTGTTGTTATACTTGTATTATTTGGTTACGGCGATAAACCAATTAATGAACTAAAACAAAAGTATGCCCAGGCTCCATCGGTATTTATTGCTGTTGATGGCATGGATGTACATTATAGAGACGAAGGAAATATGGCAGATAGTTTACCCCTTGTACTTATACATGGTACAGGCTCAAGTCTGCATACTTTTGATGGTTGGGCAGCGGCTTTAAAAGTGAACAAACGGGTAATAAGAATGGATATTCCGGCATTTGGATTAACAGGGCCTTTTAACAACAGGCAGTACAGCATAGCGCATTATGTAGATTTTATTCACTCATTTTTGCTTGCAGTAGGTATAAAAAAATGCATACTTGCTGGTAATTCATTGGGTGGACAAATAGCCTGGAACTTTACAGCTCATTTTCCTGATATGGTTCAAAAACTGGTATTGATTGATGCTGCCGGCTACCCATTACAATCTAAAAGTGTACCTGTTGCTTTTAAAATGGCACGTACGCCTGTTTTAAAAAATATAATGACTTTTGTAACGCCACGCTTTTTGGTAAAGGCTAGTGTTGAAAATGTATACGCCGATAAAACTATTGTAACCGATGAATTGGTGAACCGATACTTCGATTTAACATTGAGAAAAGGTAACAGGCAGGCATTGGTTGACCGGTTAAACCTTGCAGAAGATTCAAGCGCTGTTGCAGTAATTAAAAATATTACCCAACCCACATTGATTTTGTGGGGCCAACAAGATTTATTAATTCCGCTTACCATTGCCAATCGTTTTCACAATGATTTGCCAAATGATACTTTAGTCATTTTTAAAAATATGGGGCATGTACCAATGGAAGAAAATCCGCAGGAAAGTTTAATACCTCTGGTTGAATTTTTGAAAAAATAAGCTAGTGAGTAGGGTAGTTTTTACTACTCATTCGGCTGCTATTTTATCCCTTACTATTTTATCCCCTTTATTGTAGCTTAAATTCAATGCTAATTACAATTGCTGCAGCTACCGGAACGTAAGAATGTATTTTAAAACCTGTTTTAACTTACTATTTTATTTTGCCAAAAAATAACCCGAAACCAACGTCTGTATTGTATTTGACGCAATCGAAATAGATTTAATTTTAAGCCAAAGGTTACAATGTAAACTGATAAATATTTTTAAATTAATTATTAAGCATAATTTGTTTAACAAAATATAAAAATCCCAACATGAAGAATATACTTTATGCACTTACTGTAATCACTTTTTTATCTTTTACCTCCGGGAGAGTATCATTTTTTGAGATAAACAGTATAAAAAAGAATTTTGTAAAAGTTAAAGAGGATTTGTACGTCTCTAAATATGAAGTATCCAATGCGGATTACAGGAGTTTTTTAGCAGACTTACAAAATGCTAACCAACTTGAAAATTATCAAAATTGTTTGCCGGATACACAGTGCTGGAAAGATAAACTACAAAGCACAGCCCCCTTTGTTGCGTATTATTTTAGGCATTCAGGCTACAACGATTACCCTGTTGTAGGCGTTAGGTATACGGCTGCAAAAAAATATTGTAGCTGGTTAACAGCAATGTATAACCAAAACGATAAAAGAAAATTTAAGACGGTAAATTTTAGATTACTTACAAAAGCCGAATGGATATTTGCTGCTAATAAAGGCGACACAACAAAAGTTTATACATGGGGCGCTGGTTTTATACAAAACAATAGAAAGCAGGATTTATGTAATTATAGGAGTATAGATTACCAGTACGATTCAATTTCAAAAAAATACCAGGTAATTGAAAAGTCGGCTTCTGAAAAATTAATTGAGCGAAATAAAATTACCGCAAACGTACATTCATACTTTCCCAACGCTTTTGGAATTTTTAATTTGTGTGGTAATGTTGCAGAAATGGTTGAGGAACAAGGGATTGCCAAAGGTGGTAGTTTTAATGATCCTGCTTTTAAGGTTACAATCTTTAGTGAAACAAAATTTCAACAACCACAAGCTGATATTGGGTTTAGGGTTGCTATGCAAATAATTGAAGAGTAATTGACTGGCAGTTTTGATAGCCACCGTACAGTATGTTTTAACTCATGTTATGCAGTTTTAACGCTGTTTCGGTTGCTTTTGGTTGCATTGAAAAGTAAACAGCTTAAACTTTACAAGCATTTTGCCTTAAACAGCTCATTATCTTTTCACCAAAAAATAAGCAACACCCCTTTTCTGTATTGCATTTGAAAAATTTATTATTATTTCATTTGCAAAATCTGGCTTATCAATATTGGGAGCATTTCAAATTGTTGCTCCTGATTTCGGTAGGTGGTTACACATGGCTGAAGCATGGCAGTGGTTAGTGACCTCAACAACAACAACAAGGCAAAATCTGGTTTAAATACTTTAAATCTTAGCTTATCCCTACAGAATTTAGCTTTTTTTTTAGCGTCATATTTTTATATTGTACCATATCTTTCAGTTATTTTACAAACTAAAACTGTGTAATAAGTAATTTTTGACTTGTCTGTAAAAATTATACATTCCACAAGCTGAGGGCGGCATGTATAATTTCTTTACTTTTATCAAATGCGTGAAGGAATGTTTATTAAGCGTAATGTAGAAAAGTGGAACAGATACCAGCAGGAGCAAACCTCCGATCCTGATGAAATGGCCGAACGTTTTGTAACCCTTGTGGACGATCTTTCTTATGCTAAAACCTTTTACCCGCAAAGCAAGGTTACCCGCTGGATAAATGGCATGGCTGCTGATATTTATCAAAATATTTATAAAAACAAAAAGGAAAAATACACCCGTATATTTACTTTTTGGAAGTATGAACTGCCGCTGCTATTTAAAAAATACCATCCCATTTTATTGTTTACGTTTTGCATGTTTGTTGGCTTTGTTGCCATTGGTGTGTTTAGTTCTATAAAAGATGAAACCTTTATCCGTGGTGTATTAGGCGATGCCTATGTGGATATGACGGAGGATAATATTACCAGGGGAGATCCTTTTGGGGTATATAAAGATGAGAACCCTTTTACCATGTTTGTACGTATTGCTATGAACAATACATTTGTAGCCTTTTTAATGGCCATTGGTGGCTTATTGGCTGGCGTTGGTACCCTTTATTTTATGTGGCAAAACGGCTTAATGCTGGGTTGTTTTCAATACATGTTTTTTGCCAAAGGCCTGGGCTACAAATCTATTATGGTTATATGGGTGCATGGTACCCTGGAAATTTTAGCGCTGGTAATTGCATCTACCGCTGGGTTTATTATAGCCCATGGTATTTTGTTTCCGGGTACCTATAGCCGGTTTAGTTCTTTTAAAACTGCGGTTAAAGATTCGCTTAAAATAATGATAGTGCTGGTGCCGGTATTTATTATGGCTGCTTTTTTTGAAAGTTACCTTACTCACTTAATGAGCAATACTTATGATAAACAAAACAACGAGGGCATGCCAGTATGGGTAAGTGCACTTATATTAGGCAGTTCTCTACTTTTTATAACGTGGTATTTTGTCTTGTACCCCATCTGGCTTCAAAAAAAAATTAACCGTTCCTTATGATGCAAAGTAAGGTAGTAATAAATGTTAATGATAGCAAGGGCGGCTTTAATCGCTTTACCGTTTTTTTTATTTACACAAAGCCAAAGTATAGTAAATTGATGGAACATTTTCTGCTAAAAACCAGGGCTTTTTTATTGAGTTTAACTATCCCATACAATTTTTTTTACCTGGATTTTTGCAGGTCTCTAAAAATTACTATCTCCTTATTTTTATTACTTTTTTGTAATATGGCTACACAGGCGCAGGATAAAGAAAAATTTTTCCACCATGATTCAGCAGCAATGTACCATCTCCCCAACGCTACAGTTGAAAACGCAGAGGATAGCAGCGATACCGAACCCGAATTAGTAGTAGCTGATACTATTTTGGTAAACAATGGATTGTTTATTCCTACAGATTCTGCCATTGCTATTAAAAAAGAAAAAGCTTTTGCTTATGCTTCTATACTCGATAGTTTGTTGAAGGATTTACAGCTAAAGCAAGATGTTAAATATACTGTTAACACTAAAAGGATTTCTACCATTGATCGCTTTTTTTCTGCCCGGCTTACCAAACTTTTTTTCTGGATAATTGCGGCACTATTGCTTAGTTTTATCATCATTAAATTGTTTATTACAGAAAGCTTTTTTCAGCGAAAATCTGCAGGCAGCAATGTAAATGTTTTAGCTACAGATGAAGATGCTGTGCCGGATGCAAGAGATTACCAAAGCCAAATTAATGCAGCCATTCAAAAAGGAGATTTTAGGCTGGCAACCCGCTATTTGTACCTTCAATTACTCTATCGCTTAATTGTGCTTGGGGCTATAAGTTTTGCAACGGATAAAACCAATAATCAATATGTTGCAGAATTGGCTGCAAAGCCCTATCATAAAGCATTTGCTGCCCTTACTTTACAGTATGAGTACGCATGGTATGGCGGCTTTATACTCGATGAAAACAGGTTTAATGCCATACGGCAATCTTTTACTAAATTTAATAACCAATTACCTACCCTACATTGATAAAAAATAGTAAATATTGTTTTTGTTGCTGTATACTTCTGCTATTGTTTGCCTGCAAACAAAAGGTAGATATTATGCCGTCAATGAAAGAAACATTTTCTAAAAATGATAAAAATCCTTTTGGCGCTCACGTTATGTACCGGCAGGCTGCTCAGTTGTACAATAAAAATGCAATCAAAATAAAAAAAGACCGCCTTGATAAAAGTATTGGTAGCAATCAAGATACGGGTGCCCTGTACATCAATATAAGTAAAAACTTTTTTTTAGAAGATGCCGATTTAACAGCAGCCCTCAATTTTGTACACAAAGGCAATAGTATGTTTATTGCAAGTGAAAATTTTGATAGTATGTTTTTAAAAACGATGGGGCTTGCAATAGAGCAGCGTCACCGGTACGAAGCATCTGTATTGGATATGAAAAGTACAGGAGTAAACCTTAATCCTGAATTTTATGCTGATAGCAGTTTATTTTCTTACTATTTTTTACCTCTCAATCATCATTTTGGTTCCTCTTTAGATAGTGTACCCAATGTGTTGGGTAGCGATGAATATGGCAGACCCAATTTTGTAATATTATTTTATGGCCTTGGCAGGTTTTATATACATTGTGAGCCAAGGGTTTTTAGTAATTATTTTTTATTACAAAAAGATAATTATAAATATGTACAGCAAGTATTGGCATTTGTACCTGCTTTGCCACAGCATGTATTGTGGGATGATTATTACAATAAAAGAAATACCCCTCCATCGGCAAAAGGTAATAAGTCTGGCCTGGCAGTATTGCTTCAATTTCCGGCAATGGCATGGGCTTTTTGGCTGCTGCTGTTGTTGATGGCAGTGTATTTGTTGTTTGGCAGCAAAAGAAGACAACGTATTATTCAAATAATGCCATCCAATGAAAATACATCTGTAGCATTTGCAGAAACGGTTAGCCGGCTATACCTGCAGCAAAAAGATAACAGGGGTATGGCAGATAAAATGATACTTTATTTTTTTGAACATATACGTACCCAATATTTTTTAAACACACATGTAGTGAATGAATTATTTTTATCAACGCTCAGTCGTAAAAGCAATGTGCCTTTGGCAGATACAGAGCAGTTGTTTGCCAATATTCAGCAAATACAACAAATGGACACTATCAACGACAAAATGATATTACAGCTAAATACACAAATAGATATGTTTTACAAAAAAAACGGAACTAAGGCACACTCAAACCTGCCAGGTAAAGCTTAATAGCTAAATGTAATTTGGCAAAAATATGTAGAGCAGTATTAAACTATTTGAGTGCATTTCAAAATTGATGCTTTTAATTTCGGTCAATGGGATGTCTATTGAGGCTTGGCCGTGGTTGGTGTTATCATCAATCAACAGGCGTATAAAATGTAAAACAGTAATTACTGAAATCAATATTTTTAAACAGGTACTAATACAAAAAAATGGAAGATAATATTTTTGAACAAAGGCTCGATTTGGATGGACTAACCCAAAGTGTAGCAACTATTCGGCAAGAGATAAACAAGGTAATAATTGGGCAAACCAAAATGCTGGATTTGATAATAATTGGATTGCTTTGCGATGGTCATATCCTTATAGAAGGAGTGCCAGGCGTGGCCAAAACACTTACTGCCAAGATAATGGCTAAAATTATTGATGTAGATTTTAGTCGTATGCAGTTTACGCCGGATTTGATGCCGAGTGATGTGGTAGGGACGGCTGTTTTTAATTCAAAAGAAGGGGAGTTTAATTTTAAGGCAGGTCCTATTTTTAGCAATATTGTTTTAATTGATGAAATAAACAGAGCACCTGCCAAAACCCAGGCAGCCTTATTTGAGGTTATGGAAGAAAGGCAGGTAACCGTTGATGGTACTACTTATGAAATGCGGTTTCCATTTATTATTGTAGCGACTCAAAACCCCATAGAACAGGAGGGTACTTACCGTTTGCCCGAGGCTCAACTAGACCGGTTTATTTTTAAAATTGATGTGCAATATCCAAGCCTGCAAGAAGAAATTAGTATTCTAAACAGTCAGCATGGAAAAAGCCAGGCTACCTTATTACAATCTGTTCAAAAGGTATTATCTCCCATTGAATTGTTGCAGTTTAGAAGCATCATACAAAATGTAATTGTAGAGGATAAGTTGATAGAGTTTATTGCAAAAATTGTAAATGAAACCCGCAACAATCCTGCGTTGTATTTAGGTGCATCGCCCCGGGCTTCCTTAGCCATATTGCGTGCCTCAAAAGCCAATGCAGCCATTAAAGGCAGAGATTTTGTAACGCCGGAAGATATTAAGGAAATGGCCTTGCCTGTGTTAAGGCATCGCATTATTCTTACTCCTGAAAAAGAAATGGAAGGTACTACTGCCGATGAACTGATTGAAAGTATATTAAAAACAATTGAAGTGCCCCGGTAGGGTTTATTTAAAATTATAGCTCCAGGTTTCGGTTAGTGGAGACTGGCCCAGATACTGGATTGTGGGGCGTGGTTGGTGTCTTCTTTGTCCGTGGTTAATGACCTTACCAACTATTTGGTTGGCAGTAATTGAAACGGCTCCGTGGACCTAAACGTTTAAACCGACAAAGTAAGGCTGCAAAAGGGGAAATTGAATATGAAATTAGCAAGACGGATCATCTTAGTAATTCTTTTCTTACTACTTCTATTCAACTTTTTATTTTGGCTATTGGCAATCGCTAGTGGACATACTATTTCCACAGAAACTACAAGGTCAATTTTAACTTCGGCTTTAATTTTAATTATTCTTATGGTTTTAACTTATAATTACAGGAGACCGAAATACACTGAATGAAAAATAAAGACAAAAGATAAAATAAATTAAAAGAAGAGGTTTTTTATATGAGGACAATTTTATGTGCCGTGGTTAGAGACCTCACCAACCACTTAAAAGCTTAGTTATTTAATTTTTACAATGCAACAACTTACAATAAATGAAACTCTTTAAAAATTATATCGGACAGCTTTTTTTTCCCATGCGTTTTTATTTAGCAACAGGTAGTTGCATCCTGCTTTTTTTGGTGTCTTTTTACTTTACTGGTATAATGATTTTACCAAAGATTTTATTGGTTGGTTTATCAGCCTTACTATTGACAGATTATTTTTTTCTCTTCATTTTTGGCAAAAATCCACAGGCAACCCGTAAAATGGCAGAACGCTTTAGTAATGGAGATGACAACAAGATTTCTTTAAACATTTTCAACCGCTTTCCATTTGATGTTTCAATGAAAATAATTGATGAATTGCCGGTGCAACTGCAACAGCGGGATTGGGTTTTAGTGCATCGGTTTAAAGCAAATCAAACCAAAACAATCAGTTATTCCATTAAGCCATCCATCCGGGGCGAATATGAATTTGGCGACATCATCTTATTCATACAAAGCCGGTTGGGCTTAATTATGCGGCGCCATGTAATTAAAGCAGAAACTACAGTGCCGGTTTATCCCTCCTTTATGCAGTTGCGAAAATACCAGTTGCTTTCACAAACCACCATACAAACCGAACATGGCAGCAAGCGCATGCGCAAAATTGGCCACAGCATGGAGTTTGAGCAAATAAAAGAATATGTAAGAGGCGATGATATTCGTACCATTAATTGGAAAGCCACTGCCCGAAAGTCATCGTTGATGATCAATAATTTTAGCGATGAAAAAAGCCAGCAGGTGTATTGCATAATAGATAAAGGCAGGTTGATGAAAATGCCTTTTGGCAACCTCAGCTTGTTAGATTATGCTATCAACAGCACTTTGGTACTAAGCAATGTGTGCTTGCAAAAGCAAGATAGGGTTGGCTTAATAACCTTCGCCGATACAATGGGCACAGTATTGCCGGCAGATAGAAAGCCCATTCAAAAAGCCAATATTTTACAACTGCTGTACAATGAAGAAACTGCTTTTTTAGAGAGTGATTATGAAATGCTGTACCTGCAATTGCGTAAGCAGGTAAAACAACGCAGTCTGCTCATTTTATTTACCAATTTTGAATCCATGTCTGGCTTAAAAAGACAATTGAATTACCTGAGGTCAATTGCCCGTCATCATTTACTAATGGTAGTGTTTTTTGAAAATACAGAACTCACCAACCTGGCAAAAATTCCTGCTATTGATCTAGAGCAAGTTTACACCAAAACGATTGCCGAAAAGTACGCTTACGAAAAAAGATTGATTGTAAAAGAGTTGATGAAATACGGCATTCTTTCTATACTTACCGCACCAGAAAAATTAACCGTAAATACCATTAATAAATATACAGAGCTAAAGGCACGGCAGGCAATTTAGGGGTGAAATTTGTTGGTGTTTCCTTATCAAGTAGGGTAATTTTTTTTGATGAATGTTTTTGCCGCAAAAGGGTACATGTATGCATCAAACATCCACCAATGAGACCATAAAAGGAAGTTTTTTTAGATAGGTTGGCTTCCTAATTTTACGCTAACAGCTTTTACAGTTTTATTAAATAGCATGGTTATAGTTTTATTTGCTTAGATGCTGCCGGCCTTGCCTCAGTTATTTTTGATTGTGTACCTTATTTTACAACAATACCAAGGCGGCATTACCATTGTGCAGCGGCTTTCGCAAATAGGTATCTGCCATAGCAAGTTGCCTTTATATTGCATCCTACTAAACTGCAAACTCTTTCTGCGACAAATCCAATTGCTTGCGGTGTTATTTTAGCTGTTCCATTACTTAAAATTTTAACTGTTTTTTATTTGTTAAAAAAAACAAATAACAAAGTAGTACAACATTTTTGGATGATAAATATTTATTAAAACTTTTGCCTAGATGAAGGGTAGGAAGTAACCGGCTCTCCCGAAAATGAATTGATTGCACTGGTAAGCCTTATCCGTAAAGTAAGCGGTGCAGATGAAACGGTAACAACCGGCTATGACAAAACAGTAGACAAAAATTTTCAAATATGGGTATTTAAAAAACAGGCCGTTACCACTACCAAATTTACGGAAGCGCAAATGCAATGGCTGCGGATGATAAAAGGTTATGTAACCAGTAGTTTTCATTTGAAAAAAAAGATTTTGAACTGGACCCTTTTAATAAGGAGGGTGGTTTAGGACGATTCTATCAATTGTTTAAAGACGATTATGAAAAGATACTGGAGGAGTAAAAATGAAGTGCTTGCGGCGTAGGTTGTCTAAATCAGGATTAATTTGATTATAGGATTAACAGGATAAGTTCAAGTTGCCAATAATATCCTGTAAATCCTTTCATCCTGCAAATCATGATTCAGACAGTGTGGTAATTGTTGGGTGAATAAGCGGATGAGATTATCAATGAATTAAATGAAGTGCTGGTGGCGTAGATTTGTATTATAAAACCTTTATAATGGCAACAGGACATCTCTTAGATACCAAGACAGTAAACCTAAATGATATTTTAGGTAATGGTAAAATATATCGTGTTCCTCAGTTTCAAAGAGATTATTCCTGGGAGCAAGATAATTGGGAGGATTTATGGAATGATATTGAATTGGCTGCTGAAAGCAACAGCGCACACTATATGGGCTCGGTTGTTTTACAAAGTACTACGGGAAAAGAATTTTCCATCATTGATGGTCAACAAAGATTTACAACATTGTCTATCTTAACGCTTGCAATTATTGATGCAATTCAAAAATTAGCAGACAAGGGAATTGAAGTAGCAGAAAATAAAGAGCGGGTAGATATTCTAATGCGACAATACATCGGGCAAAAAGATCCAACTTCCTTAAGTTATTCCAGTAAATTATTTTTGAATGAAAACAATGATGGTTTTTTTCAAAATCGATTAATTGGTTTCAAAGAACCAATTAATATTCGGAAATTATCTGACTCTGAGAAATTGATGTGGGAAGCTTACTTATTTTTTAAACAAAAAATATCTATTAGATTTAAAAACAGCAGTGGTGGTGCCTATGCGTCATTTCTCAATAATGTTGCAGGCGAATTAATGATGTTTATTCAAATAACAGTTCAAGACGAATTAAATGCTTATACCGTATTTGAAACATTAAACTCAAGAGGTGTAGAATTAACATCCACCGACCTTTTAAAGAATTATTTATTTTCTCAGGTTGCCAAAAGTGAGACAGATTTAAAGCAAATAAAAACTCAATGGAAAAAAATTATTGATGCTATTGGATTAAAAGAGTTTCCCAATTTTTTACGCTATTACTTACTTGCTACCCGAAAGCAATTAACAAAGGAATATTTGTTTAAAGAGGTAAAGCATTTTATAAAAACCGGGCAGGATGTTTTTGACTTATTGGATAACCTGGAGTTTTACGCTTATAATTATATTGCATTAGGAAATCCCGATGATGAATTATGGAATATAGATAAAGAAAATCGAAATGCTATTAGTATTTTAAAAGTATTTAAAGTAATACAATGGAAACCATTGTTGATGGTAGCTTTGTCGAAATTAGAAAACAATGATGTAAAGCGTTTGTTGCAGGCAATTGTATCACTATCTTATCGATATACTGTAATTGCAAAAATGCAAACAAACGAGATGGAAAAAGTATATAGTAAAGCTGCAATTAACCTTTTTAAAGGAGATAGTAATAATATTACCGCTATTCTCGATAACTTGAAATCTTTGTACGTTAATGATGAAAGTTTTAAAAATTACTTTTCCTTAAAACAGTTTAACACAAACAACTCAACCGATAAAAAATTAGTCAGGTACACTTTATATAAATTAGAAGGGCAGGAAGTTGGTGGCAGTATGTATGATTTTGAAACCGACAATGGCACCATCGAGCATATTTTGCCAGAGAGTTATCCTGAAAATTGGCATCCTGAATTTTCTGAGGAAGAATTTGAAAGGAATGTATTTATGCTGGGTAACTTAACCTTACTGGAAGCTGGTAAAAATAATAAAGAGGCTTTAGATAAAATGTTTGAAGAAAAAAAGGCAGTGTATGCTACCAGTAAATTTGCACTATCAAAAAAACTTACAGATCCTCAATGGACTTCTCAAAATATAAAAAGCCGCCAGGCACATCTGGCAAAATTGGCAACGGGTATCTGGAAAATTCAATATTAATGATCAAAAATAAATTGCCCGAAGATTGGAAGTAGGTGAAGTTGGGAGAGGTCTTAACTGTTTTAAGTGGTAAAGGCATTACAGTAAATTCATTGCAAGGAGGAAAGTATTCTGTTTAGGGTGGTAATGGACTCAATGGATATCATGCTAAATATTTTATTGAAGAACCAAAATTAATAATTGGAAGAGTTGTTGTTAAGTGTAGTTTTACCCATATCTCGAAGCCTAAGGCTTGGGTTACTAATAATGACTTAATTGTTGAACCGAAGCTTGATGGTTTTGATATTGAATTTTAAAATCTAAAAATGAGTTTTGAAAATCTTAACAAACTTTTGGTCTCCCCTACTCAGCCAGTTATATCAGGAAGTAAAGTTTATGCTTACGAAATATATCTTCCTCCCAAACCAACCCAACAAGCCATTGTTTCCAAAATAGAAGAGCTCTTTAGTGAGTTAGACAAAGGCATAGAAAACCTGCACACTGCCCAACAACAACCAAAAACCTACCGGCAGGCTGTATTAAAATGGGCATTTGAGGGAAAGCTGACCAAAGAAAATGTAAAAGATGGTGAATTGCCGAAAGGATGGAAAATTAGCGAGCTAAAAAGCGTTGTAGACAAAATATCAGACGGCCCATTTGGCTCAAATCTCAAGAGTGTAGATTATGTAGATAATGGTATTAGAGTTATTCGCTTAGAGAACATTGGCGAATTAGAATTTAGAGATGAATACCGAACCTTCATAACATATGAAAAGTATGAAACTATTAAAAATCATACAGTTTCAAAAGGTGATATAATATTTTCCTCTTTCATCTCAGAGAATATTAGAACTGTAATTTTACCAGATTATATTGATAAGGAAGTAAATAAAGCTGACTGTTTTTTAGTTAGAACATCAGAGCATAGAATCAACAGAAAATATTTAGTCTATTATTTTTCAACGAGAGCAGTATTCAATCAGCTTGTTGAGGAAATTCATGGTGCAACACGACCAAGAATTAATACAACGCAATTGAAAGCAACTCTAATTCCTATTTCCTATTTCCTCAATCAAAGAACAACACGATATTGTCCAAGCCATTGAAAGCCGCCTCAGCGTAGCCGATAAAATGGAAGAAAGCATAACCCAAAGCCTGCAACAGGCCGAGGCATTAAGGCAAAGTGTTTTAAAAAAGGCGTTTGAAGGGAGGGTGGTATAGAATAAAGATAACTCAACTAAATATATTTTATGGGAGCAATTGAAGGATTTAAACCAAAATCGATAATAATAATTTTGATAGTCCTTTTTGCGACTATAGGCTGCATTATTTGTACATTTATCATCAATAATAATATTATACAATTTAGCAGCCTTCCCAAGGATATTACTATCAAGGTTCGTGATGGTGCGCTTGGCAGCAAAGACAGTGTTATCTTTAATTTACCTGTGAAATCTAAGATTCCGTTAGCTAGTTATAATCCGGGTAGTGTAGAACTTAGTACTAAGGTCGAACGGAATATGCTATACCACCAAAATTCTTTTTTCCCAGTTTGGGGTATGCTAATTTTAATTATGATAACCGTTGCTTCCGGGAGCGTACCAGCATTTATTGCACAAATAATTTACATGAAAAATAGTTTTGAACTTAATAAAAATCAGATCATCTACAGCTTGCTATACGCCATATTAATTTTATTTTTTTTAGCCGTTTCAAATTCTGCTGGTAAAGGATATTATACCCCTCAGAAAATAATAGATGATTTTCATATCCTTCTTACAAGCGGTAAAATAATTGAAGGAATTGTGCTAGCTACTATTTTATTAATGATTCCCGTACTGACGCTTGTGTTTTTAATCGGACCAGCTTCAGACACTTTATTTAAGAGCGAGATTACAAAAATTAATTTTAAAAAAGCTGCTCAGAGTCTTAATCAACTTAATCAGCAATTGAGAAGTGCTTTACAAATATTGGCAATAATTGTTGTTTTTTCAGTATTGACATCTAGTGCTTTAAGAGAGTCTATCAAAGCGACAATTGAGATTGGGGGTTATAATATTTTCCCTACCGAAGTAAGCTTTGTTTATGGGATGTATTTTTCTCTTTTTCTTTGTATAACTTATATACCGGTGCACTATTACCTAAGTCAGCAATATAATTACCTTAAATCTCTTTCTTTTGACTCAGAAGATTTGGATAAAGAAAAAGAAGCTGTTTTGAGCTTATATAATTTGAAAAGTTCTGCTTTGGATAATATAAAAATGGCATTAACTGTTTTGGCACCATTGCTTTCTAGTTTTTTGCCCGAAAACCTTCATTTTTTAAAATAGGAAGCCATCGAAAGCCGCCTCAGCGTAGCCGATAAAATGGAAGAAAGCATAACCCAAAGCTTGCAACAGGCTGCGGCATTAAGGCAAAGTATTTTAAAAAAGGCGTTTGAGGGAAGATTGGTATAAAAAAATTAATAATGGAAGCAGAAAAATATATAACACTTTGGAAAAAGTATTTACCTGTAATTCGGATTCAGATAAAGAAATCTTTGCAGAAAGAAGAACAAATTAAATTAAACAAAATTGAATTTGAGGCTGTGGGTGATAGGGATCCTGCATCTTATACTTTTAATTTAGAAATTGAAAAGGGCAAAGTTACAAATGATATAAGCGGAACAGCCGTAGCAAGGGATTTGTATAAAGGCCTAATTGCAGACAAAATTGTTAAGGATTTCTTGAGAAATAAAAAGATTAAAATAGGGTTGGGCAAAGCATTTAATTTAAAACTTAAAGCCGCCTCAGCGTAGCCGATAAAATAGAAGAAAGCATAACCCAAAGCTTGCAATAGGCCGAGGCATTAAGGCAAAGTATTTTAAAAAAGGCGTTTGAGGGGCGGTTGGTACTATAATTTTAATGAAATTAATTCACGATTTTGTGAATAAAAATTGTACATTTGCAAAGCATTTCACACAATGGACATCTCTTTTAACAATCAGTTGCTAATTGACCTGTACGAAGGAAACAAGATAAAGGACAGGCAATTTCGTTCAAATCCAACCTTAATAAAGCAATACATTAAAACAGTTAATAAGCTTAAATCAGTTCAAAAAGTTGAACAGCTTTTTCAATATGCCGGACTCAACTATGAAAAATTAAACGGTAATTTAAAAGGATATAGTTCAGTAAGAATTAATAACCAATACCGGCTAATTTTTGAAGAAGTAGCTGCCGAAAATGAGCCGTTTGAAATTGTACTTTTTAAACTGGAAGATATTAGCAAACATTACGGATAAAGAACTTAACAGGCAAACAAACGATAAGCAGGGGCGCAACCTGACTAAAAACTTGCGGTAAACAAATGTCAACCTACATCAAACAACTTGTTCCCGCTATTGCCATTCACCCTGGCGAGATATTAAAAGACGAACTGGGAGAAAGGGATATAAAACAAAAAGATTTTGCCCTGCTGACAGGGATTCCTCAAACTCATTTGAATGAAATTATTAAGGGCAAAAGAGGAATTAA
>JBBQTZ010000062.1:0-19979 GCA_038234405.1 Chitinophagales bacterium | reverse complement strand
GTTCCCATCCTAAAATTCAGAGATCGCCGCAAAGCAACTACCAACGTAAAGTAAATTACCTTTTTCCGTTTCAATTCAAAAACAATTTTCAAATATTATCAATTTTACTTCAAATTGGTACACCTATTGTTTATGCAATAGTGTAATACACATTGTATATCATTCATTATCAACTATTAAAACCCATGTTAAAGAAATACGCCCTTATAGCATTTGTCATTAGTACTTCATTTATTTCCTGTTCAGAAAATGCGGTTACAGGCCGTAAACAATTAAGCCTGGTTTCAGAAAACCAATTACAAGAAATGGCAGTTGCAGAGTACCGAAGTTTTTTATCTGCAAATAGAGTTGTTAGTAATACAGGTAGCAAAGATGCAGAGATGGTGAAAAGAGTAGGATCCAGAATTGCTGCTGCTATTACTACTTATTACACCAAACAGGGTAAACCCGAATTATTAGCCGGCTACAAATGGGAATTTAACCTGGTTGATAATAATGATGTTAATGCCTGGTGTATGCCTGGTGGAAAAGTGGTTGTATATACTGGTTTATTGCCTGTAGCGCAAAATGAAGCAGCACTGGCAATAGTATTAGGGCACGAAATTGCTCACGCAGTTGCAGGGCATGGAAACGAAAGAATGAGTCAGGGAATGCTGGCACAAGGATTGGGCACTATTGGAAATATCCTGACTAGTAGCAATCCCAGAGTGAACAATATATTTAATAACACCTTCGGATTAGGTGCGCAAGTGGGTGTTTTACTCCCAAATTCCCGCAAACAAGAGTATGAAGCAGATAGATTTGGATTGTCATTTGCTGCTATGGCTGGGTATAATCCAAGAGAAGCTATTCCATTTTGGACAAGAATGTCACAATCTGGCGGACAAAAACCACCAGAATTTTTAGCAACCCATCCTTCAGACGATAACCGTATTGCCAAGTTAGAAAGTTATATGAATGAAGCGCTTAAAAATTACAAGCCTGTAAAAAAATAATATAACGTCGTTGAAGCAAAATTTTTAATTCAGAATCTTTAACGGTTTTAAGTTGCAAAATCAAGTTTTAAAAAGATACTTTTAACATCAACAAAAGATGGTAAAAGTATTTTTTTTATATTTACCATAATTAACCTATACTTTTGCATTCTTTTTTAAATAGACAATATGGAAGTATTAGCACCGTCACTAACTGCAATTGAGCGATTGAATATTAAAGATGAAAAAAACCTGTTGATACAAGGTTTACCCTCAACCATAGAAAAGCAATTTGTTAAATTGTCTTTTTCAAAAAATGTAACTCCCCTTTTAAAAATTCGCAAAATTGATTTTGCGCTAACCTTCGCTATAACTCACAATCAATTAAAAGACATTCTAAAAGATGTAGTGCCTGCCCTCCATGAAGATGCAAAAATGTGGGTTGCCTATCCAAAAGTTTCCTCAAAAATAGTAAGCGACCTTGCTCGTGATTGTAATTGGAAATGTATAAATGAATACGAATTAGAATGCGTTAGAAAAATAGAACTCGACAATGTTTGGTGTGCTATGCGTTTTCAAAAAGCAAAAAAGCAGGTTGATGTAGTTTAGATTTTTATATTTAAACCCACATTAAATGTTTCTGGACAAAGATACTCACATTCATATATTTTAGTATTCCACTTACGGTATCATAAATTGATATAGTAGCCAACTGTGTGATTAATTTAATTTCAAATTACTGTAGCACCTATTTTTTTTTTCAATAACCACCATTGCATAGGCCCGGTTGGTTTACCTACCGAACGATATCGGGAGGAACAATTTGAAATGCACCCATGTAATTACTCTCCTCATTTAAATCATAAATAATCTTCAAAAAAACTCTGTTAGCGTCTATTTTATTACCATTTAAAAACATAATTTATTACAATTCTATATTATTTTATCCTTCAAAGTATTGTAAATCTTCTCATTTTTAATTTATAGATATTAACAACATTTAAGTCAAAGTTGTTCAAAAAAGATTCCGCTACAATGGCCTATAATTAATTGATTTGGGTTTTTGCTGTTTATGGCATACAGGGAAATTCCTGTTAAGTTTTTCTAATGCTATTGTATTAAAAGCATATTATCAAAATACTTTACACACGGTTTTAAATTTCTTTTTATAGATATCCCAATCACAATTTTTAAATAAAAATATAGGCATACGTTCTTTTAACCTTTGTGGATGTTTTCTTTTAGTGTTTTTTCAGTTCTAATTTTTCTGCAATGGGGTCCGATAATATTGCACACATGTTGATGGTATATATGGGGCATAAAAATCTTGTTTACCGGTAGTTTTGCCAGGGCCTAAAAACTCGTCAAATATTTTTTTATATTTAGAAGGCTTCCTCTGCTATCCATATATTATGATAAAGCCAGTATAAATGTTCCAAACTAGTATTAATTGGCTGAAGCAAACTGGTAAACTATATTTCTTTATTACAATCGGCTAATTCTACCATAACATTATGAACTTAAAATGCAAAAGAATGGTTTTGGTTAGGCTTTTTAGCGAAAGTGTACTGTTGAGACAAAAAAATCAGGCAAACAACAGTATTAAAAGAATCTGGAGATTGTAATAGATTTCTACTGCGTAGGCTATCATTAAAGGCTATAGAATAAAAAAAATATTTTGCTAAATAATCTCCACTATAAAGATTATTTAATTGAAAAACTCCAAGAGCAACTAACGCAATTAGTTTAATCAATGTGCCAATTTTAGTCCAAAAACCTCCTAAAAGAAGATAAATTTTTTCTTTTTTTTAATAAGTGAGTATGATTTTTCATATAGGGTGTCTTGTGAATAGTCTTGCTTTTATCTACCCATCTGCGATATTGCCATTTACTACTATTAACGAAAGGTTGTAATTGCAAGCTTTGACTGCATTTATTTTTTTTACAACTAAAATTTAAAAGATGAGAAAACTCTACCTATTATTGCCTGCTTTATTTGCAGCATTTTTGTGTATTGGCCAGGCTGCGCCTGATTTACCACTGGATTTTGAATCTACTACTAACAATTACACATTTACAGATTTTGATGGCGGAGGCACTTCTAAAATTGCCAACTCACAAAGCAGTGGTAGTAACACAAGTTCAAATGTGGGTAAAATGATTAAGAGTGCAGGACAGCCTTGGGGTGGTTCATGGATTTCATTGGCAGCACCAATAGATTTCTCCACCAATAAAACTTTTAAGGTAAAAGTATTTATGCCAAGAGTTGGTGCAAAGCTTTTATTAAAAGTAGAAAACCAAACTAATGGAGCAGTAAATTTTGAAAAAGAAGCTACCGGTACAATGGCCAACACTTGGGAAGAATTAACTTTTGATTATAGTACCATCAACACCAACAACCAATACCAGAAATTGGTATTGATATTCGATTTGGGAACTCCAGGTAATGGCTCTGCAAACTTTACGTATTTGTTTGATGATGTACGATTAACAAGTTCCGGAACACCACCTCCACCAGCACCGAGTGGAACACAAATGAACATGCCAGTAACTTTTGATGAAGCAACAATAAATTATGGATTGGTAGGCTTTGGCGGTGCCGAAGTTTCTACAATTGTAACAGACCCTACCCTGTTAACAAACAAAGTAGCCAAAGTAATAAAATCGGCATCAGCAGAACTTTGGGCTGGCACTACTATATCTGCAGTTGCAAATGGTGTTCAAACTGGTTTCAGCAGCAGGATTCCTTTTACTGCAACAGATAAAAAAATGACGGTGAGAGTATGGTCGCCTGATGCAGGAATTAAAGTGCGTTTAAAAGTGGAAGACTTTATGGATGTTACAAAATCTGTAGAAACAGAAGCAACAACCACTACCGCAAACGCATGGGAAACACTCACCTTTAATTTTGCCAACCAGGCTACAGGAACAGCCGCATTAAATCTCGGGTTCAATTATAACAAAGCTTCTATCTTTTTCAACTTTGGTATTACAGGGGCTGTGGCTGGAGAAAAAATTTATTATTTTGATGATGTAAAATTTGATGCATCAGTTACCCCACCACTGCCATCTAACCAACCAGTTTTCCCGCTGGATTTTGAATCTAATTCAATCGCTTATACATTTACTGATTTTGATGGCGGCGGTACTACTAAAGTTGCCAACCCTCAAAGCAATGGTATTAATACCAGCGTTAATGTAGGTAAGATGATAAAGAGTGCAGGACAGGTATGGGGCGGTTCGTGGATTTCAATGGCAACGCCGATAGATTTTTCCACCAATAAAGTATTTAAAGTAAAAGTATTTATGCCAAGGGTTGGGGCAAAACTTGTTTTAAAAGTAGAAAACCAAACCAATGGCGGAATCAGTTTTGACAAAGAAGTAACAGGTACTGTTGCAAATGCCTGGGAAGAATTAACTTTTGATTACAGCACCATCAATATCAACAACCAATATCAAAAATTAGTTTTTATTTTTGATTTAGGAACTCCTGGTGATGGTTCTGCAAACTTTACTTATTTGTTTGATGATGTACGATTAACAAGTTCAGCTACTCCAGTTGACCCTAATCAAATGACCATGCCAGTAACTTTTGATGAAGCAACAATAAATTATGGACTGGTAGGTTTTGGCGGTGCAGAAGTTTCTACAATAGAAACAGACCCTACCCTGTTAACAAACAAAGTAGCCAAAGTAATAAAATCGGCATCCGCAGAACTTTGGGCTGGCACTACTATCACAGCAGTTACAAATGGTGTTCAAACTGGTTTCAGCAGCAGGATTCCTTTTACTGTAGCAGATAAAAAAATGACGGTGAAAGTATGGTCGCCTGATGCAGGAATTAAAGTGCGTTTAAAAGTGGAAGACTTTATGGATGTTACAAAATCTGTAGAAACAGAAGCAATAACCACTACCGCAAACGCATGGGAAACACTCACCTTTGATTTTGTCAACCAGTCTGCAGGAACAGCCGCATTAAACCTTGGGTTCAATTATAACAAAGCTTCTATCTTTTTCAACTTTGGTATAACAGGGGCTGTGGCTGGAGAAAAAATTTATTATTTTGATGATGTAAAATTTGTAAACGCTGCAAACGGAGCGTTGCCTGTAAAAATTACATCGTTTAACGCAACTGTTTCCGGCAACAATGCACAGGTAAAATGGAAAACAGAAACAGAAATAAACAATGACCATTACCAGATAGAAAGAAGCAATGACGGCATTCACTTTGTAACCAGGGGTAGGGTAAATGGCAGTGGCACCTCTTCCATCAGCCGTACTTATGGCTTTACAGACCAGTTAACAACTGCGTCTCCCATTGTTTACTATCGCTTAAAGATTGTAGATGTAGATGGACGTTTTACTTATTCTGCAATTGTTGCATTGAAAATAAACGGCACGTTGATTGGTGATTTTAATGTTTATCCAAATCCTTTTGTAAATGATGTAAAAGTTTCCGTTACAAGCAAGGCAGTTACTGATGCAGAAGTTAGCATTTTTTCTTTGGATGGCAGAGCTTTAATCAACCGTAAAATGCCTATTCAAAAAGGAGACAACATTCTTGTGGTAAAAGATCTTGGCAATTTATCCAAAGGATATTATATCCTGGAAATAAATACTCAAAGTGATAAACTGATACAAAAAATATCCAAAAATTAAAAAAGAATTTACATAAATAAAAAAGGCTGTTCAATAGAGCAGCCTTTTTTATATTATCCTACCACTATTTACAAAATACCCTGCAATCTTTTACCAATAATCAATGCAATACATAACTGTTTTAACCGGCTGTATTAAATTGTCCAATATGCCAGAGAATACCGGATGGGTCGTGGAGAAAAAATTCTTTACCCCAATTCAAATGCTGAACAGTTGACAATTTTACATCGGGGTATTTGGTTGTTAAACCCAATGCAGACACTTCTTTCCAATACAGCTCTACATCAGCAACTTCTAAAAAAATCATGGTATTATCTACCCAATCTTTTACGTAGGCATCTTGCAGATAAAAGCCTTGCTGATCTATTGTAAACAAGCACATATTATGCGATAACACTACTTCTTCAAAACCAAGATCACGATAAAAACTTCTTGACAGTTCATAATCTTTGGAGCCTGCAAATGGCCTGATGGACGTTGCTTTATTTTTCACGGTTGTGTTTTATATGATGGTTTGTTAAAGCTCCTTCTATTGTTACAAAAAAGTGCAATTAAAATGATTGCCTTTCCATAATTTAAATTGATTGCTGGTGAAACATTCTTTAAAAGCCAACGTATCAAACCAAAGCGCCTTCACCCTTATCAATTTAACTTTGCCTTTGGCACTTCCTGTATATCATACTCTTGTATTAATGGCGGATTTTCTGGTGATAGCGTAAAGTAAATTTCTATATCAATTTTTTCTCCCTCTATAATAAAGGTTCCCCGCAACTGATTTTCTGGTTTTACCTCTTTTACCGAAATAATTTTACCTGCCCTTGCATACAAATCTTTTGCATATTTCTTTAGCGTATCCATTGGATAATCAGGAAAGAAGTTCTCTGCAAACAGATTGCTTTTTTCTGCATTATCCCAGTTGGGCAATAGTTTCACCAAGTCTGTTTTTCTTTGCTCCAAAATAGTAGAAGCTGGCAATTGCATGGGCTGCAATCCAGCCATTTTAATAATGGTATCCAACACTTTAAGGTTGATAAAACCCATGGGCGAATAAGTGCGGTTGGCAAATGAAACTACGCCAATGCCATATTCCGGCATAATGCGCCATTGGCTACCAAAACCAGGCAAACCGCCACTATGAGCTATGTAGGTTTTGCCATCACAATCTTTCATCCACCCAAGGCCAAAGCAATAAGCAGAAGTAACGGGGCAGGTTCTTCCATCGGGAAAAGTGTAACCGGAGTTAAAGCCAATCATCCGCCAGGGATGGTGCATTTCTCTGATAGAACTTCTTTTAATGGGGCCAACATCTTTAGCATTGCCCGGAGGCCAGGCAGCTAAATGTAAGGCCATATAACTGGCAAACTCATCTATAGAACTTATCATACTGCCCATTGCTCCCCAACTGCCATCTTTGGTATCATGCAGCAGGGTTTCTTCATTCCATTTATTATTTAGCCAGCGGTAACCGTGTGCTAGTTTATCAGGTGCCACCTCTGCATATTCCCAGGTAGAAGTCTTCATACCCAAGGGCTCCCAAATATTTTGTTTAATATAATCCTGGTAACGCATACCAGTTACTTTGGTAATAATTTTGCCCAGCAATGCAAAGCCAAGGTTGCTGTATTCATACGCAATACCAGGTGGATTGGAGAAAGTAATTTGCTTACCAATAAACTCCATTAAATCTTTGTCGGTATCTGCAAGTTGCCTGTCCCCCCAGGGGTTATCTTCCGGAAAGCCAGCACTATGCGACAGTAAATGACGGAGGGTAATATGCGGAGCATCTGCCGTTGGATATTTCAACGTTTTTAATTCAGGTATGTACAAATAGGCAGCATCATCCAGGTTTAATTTTCCATCATCCCTCAATTTTAAAATGGCCATTGCCGTAAAACTCTTACTCATACTAGCTATACGAAAGAGAGAGGAAGACGTAACGGGTATTTTTTTATCAATATCGGTATAACCAATATTACCATTGTACAACAGTTTTCCATCTGCCACTATGCCAAAAGCCAGGCCGGGTAAGTGATTAGCATCTGCATAATCTTTAAATAATTTATCAATGGCATTTTGTGTTTGCTTTATTTTTTCAACCCTTGCCTTATCAGCAAATACCGGTGGTTTATAAGCTTCCTCAAATAATACTGGTACAGTTTTTTGAGCAAGTAAATTGGTATCACTTAACAACAGCGATACCAGCATTGAAATAACTACAATTGTATGTTTCATTTTATCAGCGTTAAATACGGGAGAAAGTTAATGAATTCCCTTTGGATGAAGCGGCAATAAATTTTGGAAAGTACATTTAAAATTATTGCTCCCGTTTTTGTTCTGTGTAGCAACCAAGGCCGAGGCTAACCCGTGGTTGGCATCCTCACCAACCAACAGGCAATGCGCTAATTTAAAATGTATAAAATTTACAGGTTTACTGTTCCAATACAATATTTCTTTTTTACCAGCAGTAGTTTTTAATGGCAACATCGTGCCCGCCACTGCAGGGCTACCTTGTACGGGATAGCATTAAGCAGCTTTTACCAAACGATCTGGTCTATTACCAAACATTCCTTGGGCAAGTATCACCATACTTATTATTGAGTAAAAACCCAATGATAATCTCATGTGTATTGCGGGAGAAATTTCGAAGATTGGAAGTAGATATATCGTAAGAATAGCCCACATTAAAAGTATTAGAAACATTTAAGCCAGCCATAGCAGCAAAGCCACCCAACTGATCGCCAAAACGATAGCTGCTGCCTATCCACACTTTATCCTGGTACTGCAGTTTGGCATTGGTATATACCTGCACCGGAAAAGGTTTTATGTATTGCACCATCACCGAAGGCAGCAGGGTTACATCATCATTTACAAAAAATTTGTATCCTGCGGTAACAAATAGTTGAGGTACAAAATCACTACCATATTTATCATCTTTAACAAACCTTGCTTTGGCTGGCACAATATTCAGTACAGATGCACCAACATAATATTCTGCAGAATATAACCATAGCCCAGCACCAATTTCAGGTTTAATTTTTGAGATTTCGCCTGTATTATATCCTACAGCCGGATCATCTGCCCGCAGGCTCCCCCACTCTATTTTTGATGCA
Source organism: Chitinophagales bacterium (assembly GCA_038234405.1). Classification (GTDB taxonomy): domain Bacteria; phylum Bacteroidota; class Bacteroidia; order Chitinophagales; family Chitinophagaceae; genus Ferruginibacter. Next base: position 11,236 of record JBBQTZ010000062.1, on the reverse strand, counting down.
TCTAAACTTACAGCGGTAAGGCCTGCCATAAAACCTGCAGACAGCGTGGTTTTTGCAGATATACCTTTGTGATAAGCATAAGTAACATACCCTCCCCATCTGTTGAGATAGCCGGTTTTGTCGCTAATGATAATACCACCAATGCCGTGGTGCGATTCGGCAGCAGTATAATCCTGCATATAAGAACGCCCCCGTGGATTTTCTCCCGGTACTTCAAAAGAAGTAATATTGGTGCGGTAATCTTTTTTGCCAACGGGCCCCTGCATAGAAATATAGGTACTTACAGGTGCCCCATCAATACCCGTCCATTGCTGCCGATGACTAATTTTTATATCCGTGTAGTTTTCAATACCGGTAATAGCGGGATTGATGATATAATTATTGAGGACATATTGTGTGTAGATTGGTTTTTGCTGTGCATGGACAAGCAAAGAAACAAAGCTTAAAAAAAATGAAGCAAGTATTTGTTTTATATAATTTTTATACCCTTGCATTGCTTGCGTTAATAAAATTATTGTCCTCATAAGAAATTTCCATAACTGGTTACATCAAAATTAGGATAATAGTTTTATAAAAGATAACCAGCCATCAAACGGGGTGCATCCCAAATTGTCGCAGTAACAAGTGGCCGGTGAGGACACAGGCCACGGCTGAGCCTCGGTCGGTGTCCTCAACAACCGAAATCAGGAGCGACAATTTGGGATGCACCCATCAAACGGTTAGTACGCCAAATTTCATAAATCGCATCAACTTTTGTTTCAATTTAAAGCCAGCTTTTTATGATGTAATAATTGTAAGGGTTTAAAATACAATACAAGTAAGTATTATAGTTTTTTCTATAATATAGAGAAGGGACTATCTTGAGTACAAAAAGTTCTGAAATGAATAACTGTGCGGCATTTGGAAGGCGTAATAGATTTTCATTTGCAAAATCATGGTTTAAAGCATCAGCCAAGTCTGCATCTATAAAAAAATTGAAGCATTAGGTAATTTTATTCGTAAACGAATACTGGTTAAAGCCTTGAATAAAAAATGCTGGAAATTTTCTCCATCAGCCGTAAAGAAACCAAGCCTGCCCGGCCTGAGCCATTCAGACGAGCTTGATTTTTATTGTTACTTTTTTTATCAACCCGTCCCGAAAAAATCGGGAGAAAAAAAGTAAACAACTGCCAGCTCAAAATTGTAAAGGCTTTGCTAACAAAATACTTAATACTATAAAATAAAAAGTTTGAGCCGTTAATTAATTACTTCAATAGCTATCTTTAGCAAAACAAAATATTTTGAATGGATAAACACAATGGCTTAGTTAACAACAACGAGCCAACAGCACTTAATCGCACCCTTGGCCCGGTAATGCTTTGGGGATTAGGCGTTGGTTATGTAATTAGTGGTATGTATTTTGGCTGGAATTTAGGCTTGCCAGTTGGTGGTACCCTCGGGTTAGCCATCGCCACCTTTTTTATCATCATTCTCTATATCACTTTTACCTTTTCTTATACAGAACTAGCTTGCGCTATTCCCCAGGCCGGTGGAGTATTTGATTATGCCGGCAGGGCCATGGGCAGGGATATTGGCTTTATTGCAGGGATGGCTCAAATCATTGAATTTGTATTTGCACCCCCGGCTATTGCTGCCGCCATTGGCGCTTATTTCAATATATTTTTCCCTCAATTTTCAGTTACCGGTATTGCTGTGGTTGCCTATTTATTATTTACCGCACTCAATATGTATGGCGTAAAGGCAGCAGCTATTTTTGAATTGGTAATCACCATATTTGCCGTGTTTGAATTATTGCTTTTTTGCGGAGTAGCATTACCTCATTTTAAAGTAGAAAACCTGCAGCACAATGCTTTTCCTTTTGGCTGGAAGGGAGTTTGGGCTGCTACGCCATTTGCCATCTGGTTTTTTCTCGGTTTAGAAGGAGTAGCTAATGTTGCGGAGGAAACTGTAAATCCGCAGCGAAATATTTTACTTGGTTTTGGCTCTGCTTTGCTCACGTTATTTGTATTGTGTGCCTTGGTTTTTACAGCTTCTATAGGTGTAGGTGGCTGGGAAAAAGTAGTATATCCCAGTCCGGGTGCACCTGCATCAGATTCCCCTTTGCCCATGGCCTTAGCTCAAATAACCGGCAACAGCGGCTGGCTGTATCATCTGCTCATTACCATTGGCTTACTGGGATTGATTGCCTCTTTTCATGGATTGATATTGGCTGCAAGCCGTGCCACGTATGAGTTTGGTAAAGCAGGTTGCATCCCTGCCTTATTTGGCAAAGTGCATCCCAAATTTAAAACCCCCATAAATGCACTATTGCTAAATATGTGTATTGGTATCATTGCATTGTTTACAGGCAAAACCGGCGATATTATTACCATAGCCTGTTTTGGTGCCATCACCCTTTATATTTTTGCTATGATTAGTGTGTTGGTGTTGAGAAAGAAAGAGCCGGCTTTACAACGTCCGTTTCGCACCCCATTGTACCCATGGTTCCCCATTACAGCGTTGCTGATTGCAACCGTTTCATTTATTGCCATGGTATCGCTCAATATTAATTTATCATTGTTCTTTATTGGGATAATGGCACTGGCTTATATTTGGTTTATCTTTTTTGTAAAAAAATCTTCTGATGCAAACAACACAAACTTCCCACGTTGATATAATAAAACAGTTGGCCGAAAAAGGCACCACAAAAGTAAAAGTTGCCATCACAGATATGGATGGCATTCTTCGTGGCAAACTGATCAGTTTTGAAAAATTTGTTTCAATAGCAGAAAAAGGTTTTGGCTTTTGCAATGTAGTATTTGGCTGGGATGCCGGCGATGTTGCTTACGATAATTCAACGTATACGGGCTGGCACAGCGGCTATCCCGATGCAACTGCAGTAATAGATATGGATACTTTCCGGGAAATTCCATGGGAAGAAAATCTTTCGTTTTTTCTGGCAGATTTTAGAGATGCCAAAGGGAAAAACCTGTCTGTTTGCCCAAGAAGTTTATTGAAACAAATTACTGGCGAAGCAGCAGATGCTGGCTACAAGCCCTACTTTTCACAAGAGTTTGAATGGTTTAATCTGGTAGACAACAGCAATGAGTTGTACCATACCAACTTCAGTACTACCAAGCCAATTACAAATGGTATGTTTGGCTACTCAATGCTGAGGGCTGGCGAAAAAAGTGACTACTTTCACAGCCTGTTCAACTTAATGAAAAGTTTTAAAGTGCCTTTAGAAGGTTTGCATACAGAAACCGGCCCTGGGGTATATGAAGCAGCTATCACCTATTCCACAATTTTGGAGGCAGCCGACAGGGCAGTATTATTTAAAAGCGGTGTAAAAGAAATTGCTAAGCAGCAAGGAATTATTGCCACTTTTATGGCCAAGTACAACGAAAACCTGCCTGGTTGTAGTGGCCATGTACACCAAAGTTTGTGGAGTACGGCAAAAAATCAAAACCTTTTTTATGATAGTAAATCAGCTACCGGTATCAGCACATTGATGCAACAATATATAGCTGGCCAACTGCACTGTATGCCTTTTATTTTACCCATGTTTGCACCTACAGTAAATAGCTACAAACGTTTGGTAGAAGGTGCATGGGCGCCCACAACGCTTACCTGGGCCATTGATAACCGCACCACTGCATTACGGGCTTTGCCCGGAAATGCAACCGCCACAAGATTAGAGACAAGAGTTGTAGGAAGCGATAGCAATCCTTACCTTGCCATGGCAGCCTGCCTTGCAAGTGGTTTATATGGCATTAAGCATAAATTAAAATTAAAGACGGTTGCCACAAAAGGCAATGGTTATGCCGATAAAAAAAATGGAGTGTTGCCTGCCAATTTATGGCAAGCTACCCAAGCCATGAAATCATCTGAAGTTGCAAATGAATTATTTGGTGCGGCTTTCACTGAACACTTTACCGCCACCCGTGAGTGGGAATGGAAACAATGGATGAAAGTGGTAACGGATTGGGAATTGAAAAGGTATCTGGAAATTATTTAAATTTTGGAAGCTGGTTGAAGATGGTTGAAGGTATTTGAAGGTGGTTGATGGTGGTTGAATGTCGTTGAAAGTGGTTGATGGTATTTGAAGGTGGTTGATGGTAGTTGATAGTGGTTGAATGTCGTTGAGGGTGGTTGATGGTGGTTAATGTCGTTGAAAGTGGTTGAAAGTGGTTGATGGTGGTTGATGGTGGTTGAAAGTGGTTATGGTGATTATGGTGGTTGATGGTGGTTATGGTGGTTGATGGTGGTTGATGGTGGTTGATGTCGTTGAAAATGGTTGATGGTGGTTGAATGTCGTTGAAAGTGGTGGAAGGTGGTTGAAGGCATTGAGTGTTTATATCATTTTGTAGGTAAAGAATTTGCAGATCTTTAGATTCAATCCATCTACTTCAATACAATCTGTGCACCTTCCCTTGCAAGATCACAGTTGAACTCATAATGCGAATTCTCTTTAAATGCTGCAAGCATTTCATTTAACTGCAAATCGGTCCGGTTTGGATCATGGTGCCAAAACAACAAATTTTTCACATTGGCAAAGGAGGCAAACAAACCTGCATCATCTATAGAAGAGTGCCCCCATCCCTTTTTACGCTCATACTCAATGGCGGTGTATTGTGCATCGTGCAATAACAAATCTGCATCATGGGCAATGTCGATGCCAGAAATCCATTTTCTGTCGTTAATCATACCATTTTTCCCAAGTGCAGGCTCGTGGTCTGGCATATAGGCAATTACTGAATGCCGGCCTGTAATACGATAACCAACTGTTGGGCCAGGGTGAATTAAAAAACCTGTTTGAATGGTAAAGGGGCCAATAGTAAAGATACTGTTGGATATATCATGCAAGGTAAGTTTACAGGGTAAATCACGGATCAATACCGGAAATAAAGGGGGCGATAAATACCGGCTCAACCTCGAGTGCAGCGATCGGGAACTGCTGGCCGGCCCCCAAATATGCACTTCCATTTCAGGATCAAAAAGCGCAGTAAAAAAACCCAATCCCTGTATATGATCTAAATGAAAATGAGTTAATAAAATATCAATCCTTTTAGTTTTCAACCCAGGGTTTATCACTAATTTTTGTATGCCCGATCCTCCATCCAATATCAATAACCATCCATCTTCCCACACATCCATGCAAGAAGTATTACCACCATAATAAGTTGTTTCGGGGCCAGATGTTGGAGTAGATCCACGTACGCCCCATAGATTAATTTTCATTCTTTTTTGTTTTCCAAAAAATAGCAACCGCTCCCATCATATTGCCTGTTCTGCCAACAATGGGATAGGATGTTACCGAAATGGTTTGATTTTTCCCCTGCATGCTTTCTATCTGAAAAGTTTTATGATGTGGCAGCGAATCATGTAAGGTTTGTACCAACGGAAGTTCATCGGGTGGCAAAGGCAATCCTTCCTCATCCAATGGTTTAAAGTCTATTGCCCATTCCGCTACCGGCATTTCGCCTGTTTCTTCAAACCGCTTACCCAAAATCTCTTCTGCTGGTTCGTTATAAAAAATAAGATTACCAATTGTATCCGTTATAAATACCGGAATAGACAAGCAGTCGGCCAACTGCCTGTTCAGGATGATTTCTATTTCGTATGCAGGCATATAAAAGAATTTTTAATGACTATTCCTTTTACTTTTCATCTTAATCCGCTCCAACCCGGCTTTTAAAGTGGAATTAATAACGAAGTACTAAATTACAATAAAGACAAGGGTTTCAAAGTATTTTTTGGCTGATGCAATAGTACCCTAATTTTCAGATCAAAAAATATTCCAAAAGCTTTGTATTTAAATGAGATTAACCCTGTACCAGCATTTCAACTTTAAATGCAACGTTCAATCTGGGCAATCTTTTCTAATAATAAAATAATAAAATTTTAAAGTCAATTTGTAAACAAAAAAAGGGATTACAAATCTGCAAAAAAGAAACAAAAATATCAGCTTGCTATTCAAGGCTTTCTTATGTTGAGCGTTTATCAAAACCTATTGTCGCTCACAAAACAGCATCAAATCACAATTTGGTAATACTTCAAAATGTATTCACAGCAATCATCTTTAAACTTTAGTTATTACCTTCATCCACCAAATAAAAGGATGGCATTTTAATTGGGTACATTTCAAATTAACGCAGCACATCGTAGTTGGTGAGAAAGCCACCCACGGCATTGGTGTCAACACCTGCCTGCATCGGGAGTTACCATTTGAAATGCACCTTTTTTCATTCATTTATTGGGCACTAAAACCTACAATCTAAAATAAACAGCGCATATTCCAATGACAGATTTCAATACCGTTAGGCAATACAATTTCCCTACTACCATTCGCTTTGGGGCTGGCGCCATCAAAGAATTACCCGATCATTTGGCTGCCAATGGATTGAGCAGACCATTGCTGGTAACCGATCCCATGGTAAGCAGTCTTAACTTTTTTACTGCTATTAAAAACAGCCTTACAGCCAAATCTTTTTCTGTAGAAGTGTTTGAAGATATTCACAAAAACCCGGTTAAAAGCGATGTACTAAAAGGCGGTGATGTTTATAAAGAAACCAACCGGGATTGCATCATCGGTATTGGCGGTGGTGCAGCTATGGATGTTGCAAGAGCCATCACTTTACGCATTAACCACCACAGAGATTTGTTCGACTATGATGATTTAATTGGCGGCGATCAATTTGTAACCGAACCGGTACCCTACTTTATAACCGTGCCTACCACAAGTGGCACCGGCAGCGAAGTAGGCAGAAGCGCCATCATTTCTGAAGATGAAACCCATCGAAAAAGAATATTATTTGCACCACGGCTATTGGCAAAAATTGTATTTGCAGATCCGTTACTAACCATGGAATTGCCTGCATTTGTAACCGCCGCCACCGGCATGGATGCACTCACGCATAATATGGAAGCTTTTATAGCTAAGGGTTTTCATCCAATGGCAGAAGGTATTGCATTGGAAGGCATGCGCCTTATCAACGAATCAATTGTAGCTGCCACTACCAAACCAAATTTAGAAAGCAGGAGCAAAATGATGATTGCTTCCCTAATGGGTGCCGTAGCTTTTCAAAAAGGATTGGGTGTGGTACATTCATTAGCGCATCCATTATCTTCTTTGCTGGATACACATCATGGTTTGGCAAACGCCGTTAACCTACCGTATGGCATGCGTTTTAATGCACCAGGTTTGGAAGAACAATTTAGCAGAATGGCCAGCACAATGAGCCTGAAAAATACAACCGGAGATGCTTTGGTAAATCATTTATTCAAACTAAATCATTTACTGGGTTTGCCAACAAGGCTGAGCGAAATAGGTGTTAAAGAAGAACATATCGAAACCTTATCAGATCTTGCTTTTGCAGATTTTTGCCACCCAAATAATCCTACACCTTTAACAAGAGAACTTTTTAAACAACTTTATACTGAAGCATTGTAGCATGCCACAAAAATTAAAAATAGGACTAACCTATACGGGTAGCCCGTTAAAACATGACAATTATGTAAACTGGCTAAAGGGTAATGCTGCTATTGACATCATTCAACTTTCTCCGGAAGAGGATAACCTTTCCGTAGTAAAGGATATGGATGCAATTGTAATTTCCGGTGGCGTAGATGCACATCCCAAAAGCTATGGCAGCAGCAATACAGCCTATCCAAATGCACCCGATCTTTTCAACGAAAAAAGAGATGAATTTGAAACTGCCGTATTTAAAATTAGTCAGCAACAGCAGCTTCCGGTACTGGGTATTTGCCGTGGAATGCAATTAATCAACTGCATATTGGGAGGAGATATGGTACAGGATATTGGCCCTGATAGCAATGCTATACACCGCAATGAGGGCGACGATAAAAAGCATGCCGTTAGCATTTTAACCGGATCATTATTGCATGTAATTACGGGTGTTACTACTACCGAAGCCAATAGCGCACATCACCAGGCCATCAACAAAATTGGCGCTGCTTTAAGCATTAACGCCACATCAGCAGATGGCATTATTGAAGGCCTGGAATGGACAGACAAAACCAATAAACCTTTTATGATTGGCGTACAGTGGCATCCCGAAAGAATGTACAAACTCGGCTTGCAGGCATCGCCATTATCAAAAAACATCAGAGACTATTTTATCAACGAAATAATTAAAAGCAAGGGAGAAAAATAAGTATGCAAATCATTAACCCGGCTACAGCAGCCATTATAGCCACCGTTCAGGAAGACTCATTAGCATCTATCAATCTAAAATTTAATTCACTACAACAAGGTCAGCGGCAGTGGGCTACCATACCCGTTGCAGATAGAATTGCAGCCATCACTAAATTTTACGATTTACTAGAAGAAAATAAGGATGAACTATCACTTACGCTTACCAGCGAAATGGGAAAACCACTGCAACAATCTTACAACGAACTTAACGGCGCCAGAAACCGCATAAAATATTTTATAGACAATGCTGCCCACTATTTGGCAGAAGAATGGGTAACCACTGAGGGCCCCACCAAAGAAAAAATTGTGTACGAGCCATTGGGTGTTATTGCCAATATCTCTGCCTGGAATTATCCTTTTTTGGTTGGCGTAAATGTTTTTATACCAGCACTGCTCGGTGGCAATACAGTTATGTACAAGCCATCAGAATACACCACATTAACGGGCCTGCATATAGAAAAATTATTGCACCAGGCAGGCATTCCACAAAATTGTTTTCAGGCCATTATTGGCAAAGGCAATGTGGGTGAGCATTTGCTTCAATTGCCTTTAAAAGGATATTTCTTTACCGGCAGTTATCTAACAGGTAAATACATTGCAGAAACGGTAGCACACAAGTTGGTGCCCTGTCAGTTGGAGCTAGGTGGCAAAGATCCTTTGTACGTAATGGACGATGTGGAAGACATCAACAAAACCGCCGCAGATGCGTTGGAAGGTGTGGTATATAACAATGGGCAAAGCTGCTGTGCAGTAGAAAGAATTTATGTGCAGGAGAAAATATTCGATGCGTTTGTAGCCGCATTTACTGAACAATGTAAAAAATTAGTCATTGGCAATCCTGTAGAAAAAGGCACTGATATTGGTCCACTTGCAAGAAAGGAACAGCAGGCATTTTTATTGGCACAAATTAAAGATGCAACCGATAAAGGCGCTACCATTTTATGCGGCGGCAAGGCTGTTGATGCAGATGGATATTTCATTGAACCAACAGTGCTCATCAATGTAAATCATAGCATGCGCCTGATGAAGGAAGAATCTTTTGGCCCCATTGTTGGCATACAAAAAGTGGCAGATGATAAAGAAGCCATTGCCTTACTGCAGGATACTGAATACGGACTTACAGCCGCTGTATATTCCAACAGCTACGAAAGAGCCGCAGCAGTAATGCACCAAATAAACTCAGGCACTGTGTATTGGAATTGCTGCGACAGAGTGAGTGCATCCCTCCCATGGAGCGGCAGAAAACATTCCGGCCTTGGCACCACCCTCTCTTATCAGGGCATTAGAGCATTTGTACAAGCAAAAGCCTACCATATCCGGGGATAAAGTACACACTATAAAGTGTCACTCTAACGCCTAAGCGTTTAACATGCGTTAGTTTTTACTGCCAGGCAACACATCATTTGCCAGGTAATCTATTTTTTCAATTAACTTTTTTTCCGGAGTAGTTGAAATAAGAAAATAAAATAAAAAAGAACCTGGGCGTGCCCCTATCGGGTCGGGCTTTTCGCTGCAATCTTTTTGCCCTGCGGGACAAAAAGGATTTACGCTACAATCCCTCACGCAATGGCACAAACAGTATTCAATTAGCAAAATGCCCTTCAGTTTATTAAGCAGTAGGTACCTAAAGCTAATGTAAGTATGGTGAACAAGAGTGAAAGCGGAAAATTACGCAAATAAAAGTTTAATAATGTACACACTGTAATTGATTGATAATCAAAAAAACCTTATTTGTATAATTGCTGATGGTTGTGTAAGTTTGATAATTACAAATCATTTTATTAAAAACCATCAACATTAGAAAAATGAAAAAATAATTTTCCAAAATATTAAAGTTGCATTTTTAATATTTATAATTGTCGTTTTAATAAAGCTATTATTTCTTTTTAAAGATTTTAGTTTAGATACAGTAATTCAGGCAGCAATAAATTCGGGTGTAACAACAATAGTTTTTACTACTATTATGGTACTATATCAAATATTTTACATAAGGTCAAATAAAATATCTTTAAAAGATTTCGACATTAAACATACTAAATCTTCAACCTTTATTGTTAATCAAACTTTTGAAGAAGCAAAAAATGTAATTGAAACTATAATTCCAAAAACTATAAATTATAATAAAATTAAATATGACTTGAAAGAAGAATTGTTTATAACAAAAACCAGTCTGAATATTTATTCTTGGGGAGAAACTATTGAAATTAAAATAACTCAATCGGAAAATATAAAAACTCAAATATCAATATTAAGTAAACCAGTATTAATGACCAATCTTTTTGATTTTGGAAAAAGTTCAATGAATATTGACAAAATAAAATTAGCGTTTGACAAAAACGGCTTGTAACGTGGGTTTTCTGCAAGTGGGGCTTTACGGAAGACCATTCAACATTTTAGCAAATCCAAGCAATAGTTTGGGGCTTGACATTTATATCTGAACATTAGTTGTTAACTTCAACAAAATATTTTCAATCAACAGCAGTTATGGGCTTGACGGAATTCTAAGTTGCACCTGCACAAAGCGCCTGAACGTAACCTGCCATTTTTTGGCGACACATCACTACTATGACAAGAGTTAAACATCGGTTCATAAATCATACGATTAACCCAGAGACAGAAACTTTGGTTATAGGGACATTTAATCCAGACACTGAAAAAAACATTGCAGACTTCTTTTACGGCAGACAAAAAAACTTTCTTTGGAAACTTATTCCGACTGCGTTTAATGAACCTTCACTAAAGGACAAGCCGAAAAATAAAAAATTGGAATTCATTAAAAAATATAGAATTGATTTTATAGACCTTATTTCAGAGGTTGAAGTTGGCGAAGTCGCAAATTATGATGATGGTTATCTTGATAATAAAGTCACCGAATGGAAAAATATTATCTCTGAAATTGGCAAACTCACAGACCTGAAACGGGTTTGCTTGACAAGGAAATCGTTTGGTGATATTCCGAATATGAAAACGAGGATTGATGAAATCAAAAGCTATTGTGAAGAGAAAAATATTCCATTCCATTTATTAACGACACCAGCG
>JBBQTZ010000061.1:0-20153 GCA_038234405.1 Chitinophagales bacterium | reverse complement strand
TAGAACCAATTAAGACATTTATAAATACTATTAACAATAATTATAATGGAGTTATAAATAGCATGAAAACCGGGCTTTCTAATGCAGTTGCAGAGGGTATTAATAGCGTAGTGCAATTAACAAAAACCAGGGCTAGAGGTTATAGAAACATTGACAACTTTATCAACATGATTTATATGATAGGCAATAAGTTTAAATTTAACTAACCCACTAACTTTACCGAAGAACCCTATTCTTTTTTGATGAAACCAGGCTTGGATTGTTTACTCGTAATGGTAAATAGTAAACGGCATAATTGATAAAGCCTGTTTGCCCTGGTCACCAGTTATTTAAAACACTATATTTCTTTTGAGGTATTTTTTCCTGTAAACGGAGATAATTTTTTTTTAGAAAAATATACTGTACTGCTACAACTTTGCAGGCTTTTATGGATAATTTTCAGTACAAAACCCAGATGAGTTAATGCTATTTTTTGTATAGTACCTCCAATAAAAAAACCCTTTATAGTAAAGGGTTTTATCATTTTGCGGTTGTCGGGATGGCAGGATTCGAACCTGCGACCTCCTGGTCCCAAACCAGGCGCGATACCGGGCTACGCTACATCCCGAACTTAATTTTCAGTACTGAAAACTAACAAATTTTAAATTATAAGAACTTGTGCGGAGAGAGTGGGATTCGAACCCACGGTACAGTGTTACCCGTACGACGATTTAGCAAACCGTTCCTTTCGGCCACTCAGGCATCTCTCCTACCTGCCCTACTTTATTTCGGGGTTGCAAAAATACAGTTTGACACTTTAACAGCCAAATTAAAATGAAGAAATTAAAATAATAATTTAAGGTATGTTAATATACTTTTTTACACAAAATAAAAAAGCTACTGTGTAGTAGCTTTTAATATTGCAGATCAATTTGTACTATTCTTTTTAAGTAGTAAAAAAGTTACTACGTACATATTTTCTTTGTAGAAATAAATGTACGTTTACATGGCAGCTAGTTGCACTTTTTGCTGTAATTCTAAAACACTTTCTTTAAATAAACTGTCTGTATCCATTAAATCTTTTACAGTTTGACAACTATGTATTACGGTGGTATGGTCTCTGCCACCAAAATGCTCACCAATGGTTTTAAGTGAATTTTTTGTAAATGATTTAGACAAAAACATGGTGATTTGCCTGGCCTGTACTATTTCTCTCTTTCTGGTTTTTTGTAGTAATTTATCGTAAGGCACATCAAAGAAATCGCATACCATTTTTTGAATGGCATCAATAGTAATTTCTTTACTAGATGATTTTACAAAATTGCGTAGTACTTTCTTTGCCAATTCAAGGTCTATTTCCCGTTTATTTAACGAAGATTGTGCCAATAAAGAAATTAAGGCGCCTTCAAGCTCTCTTACGTTGCTATTTATGTTGTAAGCTATGTATTTTACCACTTCCTTAGGCATTTCCACACCATCATTCTTCATCTTCTTTTCTAATATTTCTATTTTGGTTTCATAGTCTGGCACCTGCAAATCTGCACTTAAACCCCATCTAAAACGACTAAGCAAACGTTCCTGCACACCATCTAAATCTTTTGGCGGCTTATCGCTTGTTAATATAAGCTGCTTGCCACTTTGGTGCAGGTGATTAAAAATAGAAAAGAAAGCATCCTGCGATTTTTCTGCCCTGCTAAAAAATTGCACATCATCAATAATCAATACATCTATCAGTTGGTAAAAATGAATAAAATCGTTAATTGCCCCATTACGGCCATGGTCTATAAACTGATTTATAAATTTTTCTGAACTAACATATAATACAACCTTATTGCTGTGTAATCTTTTTACTTCGTTACCTATTGCTTGAGCAAGATGGGTTTTTCCTAAACCGGCACCACCATAAATTACCAAAGGATTAAATGAAGTTGTGCCAGGTTTTTCTGCTACTGTTTTTCCTGCCCGGCGTGCCACTCTATTGCAGTCTCCTTCTATATAGCTGTCAAATATATAAGAATGATTTAATTGAGGATCTATCTGCATCTTTTTAAGACCGGGTATCACAAAAGGGTTTTTTACCGGATTGTTGATCACAAGAGGAAAATCCATCTCATTGTTTGCATAAGATTTATATCCCTGCCCCGGTACATCCATCATTAAAGGTTTGTTTTTACTATTGCCACTATCAACCATTATCCTATACTCAAGGCGAGCATCTTTACCTAATTCTCTTTTTAGCGTTTTGGCTAAAAGGCTTACATAGTGCTCCTCAAGATATTCAAAAAAGAACTGGCTAGGCACTTGTATGGTTAATATTTTATCCTTTAAAGCCACAGGCTTTATTGGCTCAAACCACGTTTTATAGTGCTGCCATTCTACTATGTCTTTGATTATCTCAAGGCAATTACTCCATACCTTATCAAAAACTGTATCCATTATTCCTTAAGCAATTTATTTGTTTATTTAAAATATTTTTATAGCAAACTGTCAAAAAAAAACCCCAGAATTTTTATAATGAAAATTTTTGAGTAAGAGGGCGAATATCACTACTATTTTCTCAATAAAAAAATTTTATTCATTTGTTTTTCTAATAGTTAATACAGTATGGGATTGCAGCATTTTTTTTCTCTTTATGCTGGAAAATTCAAAATCAAGTCTGCCAAGCATAATGCCAGCCCAACCTACTTGATTTATAACCACATCATTATCATCTTTATTTTTAACCAATACCGGTTCATCTAAAAAAGTATGTGTATGCCCTCCAATAATTAAATCCACGTTAGCCGTTTCTTTTGCCAAAATCATGTCAGATATTTTTTCTTCTTCTTTGTATTTAAATCCAAGATGACTGAGGCATATCACCATATCGCACCTCATATCTTTTTTAAGTTTTGCTGCTACAATATTTACATTTTGTATTGGATCTAAATATTGGGTATTACCAGCAAGCAAATCTGGCACCAAACCTTTCATTTGTATCCCTACGCCAGTAATTCCAATTTTTAATTTCCCCTTTTGTATTATTTTAAAGGGCTGGTATTTAAATTCCATTACTGTATTGCTAAAGTCATAATTACAGAGCAATATCGGAAAATTTGCATGTTGTAATTGTGTTGCAAAGTTTTCAAGTCCGGCATCAAAATCATGATTTCCCATCGTGGCAGCATCATAGCCCATTGCAGCCATCGCTTTTATTTCTGGCTCGCCTTTATATAAGTTAAAAAAAGGCGTTCCCTGAAAAATATCCCCCGCATCTAACAATAAAACATGCTTTTGCTCTTTGCGAATATTATTTATAAGCGCCGCTCTTGCTTCAACACCTCCTAGTCCCTGGTTTCTGCCTCCATCCATAGGGAAAGGCTCTAACCTGCTATGTACATCATTGGTATGTAAAATGGTTAAACTGGTTAAAGCCTCCTGCTCTAATGCTTGCCCTAAAACCATTTTAGATGTTACAACTCCTGCTGCTGCTAATGATGTTTGCTGTAAAAACTTTCTTCTATTCTGCATTGCTTACCCTATTTTGTATAGATGAAGTAATGGATTTACCCGCTAACTGTTCAGTGGTAAAATAGCTTATTATAGCATCTCTTAACAAATAACCTTTGTTTTGCTGTGCCATATTTTTTAACATATAGCAATCATCTCCTCCATCTGCTAAATAGTCTATAGTTGCAATACAATATATAGAATTATTATCTGGTTTGCTGCCATTGATAAGTACATTAACCGCTTCGTTATTTTTTATTTGAAAGCTAATACCCGCACAAGGCCAGCCACCTCTTTTTGCAATTATGTTTAAAAAAGTTTGTAATGTTTTTGCATCTATCTTAATTAATACCAGGTAGTTATCAAAAGGCGACAATTCAAAAATTTTACCCCTTGTAATTTTACCTGCCTGTATAGAAGGAAGCCTGATGCCGCCATAATTTAAAAAAGAAGCATCAACTACTGTCTGGTACTTTTGCCGGGCCATAATAAGCATGGCATCTGCTAACACATTATTTAAACTTCCCTCCGGCTGTTTTTTCTCTAAAGTGATGGCTGCAGTAGCTATCACATCATTCATGCTTTTATTCACACTATCAGCATAAGGCTGCAAAAGCTTAGTTAACCCGTTGGTTAAAGGCTGCTTATTAGTTACCTTATAATCTTTATATTGTACAGAAACAGGTTGAAAAACAGTTTTACAGGATACAAATAGTACAATGACGGAATAAAGAAAAAAAAGTGGAACGAACTTTCGCATCAAAGAATTTATTTTAACAAATGAAAGGTAGCTGAAATTTATTTAGTAAATGGAAATGCTGTAGTAATTATTTTTATTAGCAAATAAACCTACATTTACATCTAAATAAATTGAATTATGAGCTACGAATTAAGCGGCAAACTAACTGCCAAATTTGAAACTATACAAAGAACCGGTACTTTTAAAGTAAGAGAGTTTGCAGTAGAAAAAACAGATGATATAGGTGGTAGAACGGTAACTAACTATGTGAAATTTCAATGTGTACAAGAAAAAACTACCATTATAGATAAATACAATGTAGGTGATGAGATAAAAGTTCATTTTAATATTAAAGGAACCAAGTGGGAGAAAGATGGTAAGGTAAACTATTTTACCAATCTTGATGCCTGGAGGGTAGAAGCTGTTTCAGCATCTGCCACCGGCGCAGATATTCCTGCTACTGATAGCGAATATATGGAGCCACTAGATACCTTCTCTGCATCTCCGACTGATGCTATCGATGATTTACCATTTTAAAAAATTATTTTCTTTTACAAAGAAAAAGAATAGTGCTTTCAAAAAACTGTCATTTTTACATAAATGAAATACGGTTTTTTGTGAATGAACATTTGCAATCAATATAACTTCCGGAATAACTATCTGGCAAAATACTATGCAACAAAAAATTTCGCTAAAAATACTACCGCAGCAGGTTGCTGATGCTACTGTAATAAAAACATTGATAGCCGATGCTACTGGCAAAAAACTTAGCGCCATTACCGGCTTTTATATTCAAAAAAAATCTTTAGATGCAAGAGGAAAAACCATTTGGGTTAACCTTACCGTAAATGCCTTTATAGATGAGCCATTTAAACAACTGCCTTTACAATTATTTAATTTTATTGATGTAAAAAATGCCAAACTTAAAACCATCATTATTGGGGCTGGCCCTGCTGGTTTATTTGCTGCATTGCAATTGATAGAACTAGGCATACAACCCATTATTATAGAAAGAGGAAAAGATGTTAGAGCCCGCCGGCGTGACCTTGCAATTCTTAACAAAGACGGTATCATTAATCCGGAAAGTAATTATTGCTTTGGCGAAGGTGGTGCCGGCACTTATAGCGATGGAAAATTATACACAAGAAGCAGCAAAAGGGGGAATATAGACCGCATACTTAATCTATTTGTACATTTTGGTGCCGAAGAGAAAATATTATACGAGGCCCATCCACACATAGGTACCAACAAATTACCACAAATAATAACTGCTATGCGGCAAACTATTGTAGATTGTGGCGGGCAATTTTTGTTTGGTAAAAAAGTAACAGATTTTATTATTGAAGGCGATACCATACATGGTGTAAAAACGCAAGATGGATCAGTGCTTAAAGCAAAAGCTGTTATATTAGCTACCGGCCACTCGGCAAGAGATATTTTTGAATTATTACAGCTTAAAAAGATTTTAATAGAAGCCAAACCATTTGCATTAGGTGTAAGAATTGAGCATCCGCAAAGCCTGATTGATACTACCCAATACCATTGTAATGTAAGGGGTGAGTTTTTGCCGCCAGCCGCTTACAGCCTGGTAGAACAAGTAAATGGCAGGGGCGTATTTTCATTTTGCATGTGCCCCGGTGGTATTATAGCCCCGGCTGCTACCGCAGCAGGCGAAATAGTGGTTAATGGTTGGAGCCCTAGTAAAAGAAATAACCCATTTGCAAACAGCGGTATAGTAGTAACGGTAGATGAAAAAGATGCTTATAGAGAATTAAAGAAAGCCAAAGGACTTAAAGGTTTAGAAAGCTTAGATGGTTTAGGTGATTTACAAAATAATCCGTTGCTGCTAATGTATTTTCAAAGAATGGTAGAGCAGCAAAGTTATATGGCTGGCGGTGGAAAATTTGTAGCACCTGCACAACGCATGGTTGATTTTTCTGCTGAAATTGTATCGGCTACTATACCCGAATGCAGCTACCAGCCTGGCTTACAATCAACTCAATTAAGTAATGTACTTCCTCAATTTATATACCAGGCATTGGCCAAAGGCTTTATTGCTTTTGGTAAAAAAATGAAAGGCTTTTATTCCAATGAAGCCATTGTAGTGGCTACTGAAAGCAGAACTTCCTCTCCGGTACGCATACCTAGAAACAGTGATACACTTATGCACCCGCAAATTAAAAATTTATATCCCTGTGGCGAAGGCGCAGGTTATGCAGGTGGTATTGTTAGTGCTGCTATGGATGGCGAAAGGGTAGCAAAAATGATAGCGACTATGCTACTATAATTTAAAAAAAACATTGCCACGCTGTAATAAAAGAAAGGGTAGTGTTACAAATGCTGGCAAATAGCCATACCGTTTAAACAATTTGATCTATTAGCATTCTTTTCAACAATATATTTGTTATACAAACTTTTAACCTGATGAACATTTTAGAATTACAAAACCTGAAAAAATATTTTGCTACCCAAAAA
This sequence comes from Chitinophagales bacterium, assembly GCA_038234405.1. Lineage (GTDB taxonomy): Bacteria > Bacteroidota > Bacteroidia > Chitinophagales > Chitinophagaceae > Ferruginibacter. Next base: position 13,471 of record JBBQTZ010000061.1, on the reverse strand, counting down.
GCGGTGGATGATATCAGCTTCTCTATTAAAGAAGGTAGCATCTTTGGTTTGCTTGGTCCAAATGGCGCTGGCAAAACAACCTTGCTGCGGATGATTACAGGTATATTTTATCCTGACAGTGGCAATATACAATTCAACGGCAAAAAATTTGACCCTACTAATGATGTGCGCTACATAGGTTACATGCCCGAGGAGAGAGGCTTATATAAAAAAATGAAAATTGGTGAACAGGCTTTATACCTGGCAAGGCTTAAAGGTTTAAGCAAGGCGGAAGCTATGCAAAAAATAAAAGAGTGGTTTGTGAAATTTGAAATGGAAACCTGGTGGAATAAAAAAGTTGAAGACCTGAGTAAAGGTATGAGCCAGAAATTACAGTTTGTAACCACTGTGCTGCATGAGCCTAAACTCATTATTTTAGATGAACCTTTTAGCGGGCTTGATCCTGTAAATGCCAACCTCATTAAAGATGAAATATATAACCTGGCAAAAAAAGGTTGTACCGTTATTTTTAGTACACACCGCATGGAGCAGGTAGAGGAAATTTGCGACCATATTGTATTGGTAAATAAAGGAAAAAAAATATTGGATGGCAGTGTAAGCAGTATAAAAAATCAGTTTAAAGAAAATCTTTTTAAACTAGGTGCCGCCACAGGAGCACACAACCTGATGACACATATTTTTGAAGTAGTAAAACACCAGCCAGATAGCCTTTTGCTAAAGCTTCAACACGATAGTAGTACCAATGACGTGTTGAAATTTTTTATTGACCAGCAAATTGATATTCACTCTTTTAACGAAGTACTACCCTCAATTAATGAAATTTTTATTAAGCTGGTAGAAGGTACCCCCGAAGCAAGACAATTTGAAAAAATATCGGAAAAGTAGTGATTACTTACTATTTTTTACAAAACAATTATAAAAAGATTAATACCTTAAAATATGAATAAAACCTGGTTAATTCTACAAAGAGAATACATAACAAGGGTGAGAAATAAAACATTTTTACTCTCAACTTTTCTATTGCCCATTGCAATGATATTGTTCATTTTTGGTTCAGCATATTTTGCAGCCACCTCAAAAGACAATCTTAAAAAAATTGCTGTAGTAAATTACCCTGACTATGTAAAAGAAAATTTGCAAAGTGACTCTTCCAGGTTACTATTTAATTTTACGACAGCAGTAGATAGCAGTAATTTCAAAAGTAAAGGGTACGATGCTGTACTAAATCTCAGCAACGATTCTGTAAGTAAAAAATTTACCATCCACTCCAATAAACAATTGGGTATGGATACTAAGCAAACGCTGGAAGACAGGCTGGATAAGGCTTACGAAAAAGAACAGTTGCAGCAAAAAGGTATCCGCAAAGAAATACTGGATAGCATCAGTAAAAAATCCCGGGGTGCATTTACAATTGAAAACCGTGTAGAAAGCGAAAGTGGCAAATCGCAGGAAGTAAATGCAGCCATTAATTACGGCGTAGGCTTTGGAAGCGGCATTTTAATCTACATCACCATGTTTATTTTTGGTGCCATGGTAATGAGAGGCGTGATGGAAGAAAAAACCAACCGCATTGCAGAAGTAATGGTGAGCAGCGTAAAGCCATTTGAACTGATGATGGGAAAAATTTTGGGCATTGCGCTGGTAGGCCTTACACAATTTGCTTTATGGATTATTTTGGTATTGATACTTACCACTGCGGCAGGGGCATTTTTACCAAACGAAATGATACAACAGGCAGGTGCTGCTAACCAGGCTATACCAGGTGGTGGCAGTAATACGGCTATGGCAATGAAGATGATAGAACTGCAAAAAAATATCAGTAATGTAAACTGGGTGCTGGTATTAAGTTGCTTTGCATTTTATTTTTTAGGAGGTTATTTATTTTATGCTTCTTTGTTTGCAGCCATTGGCAGTGTAATAAATGAAGATCCACAAGAGGCACAATCATTGATGTTACCCATCACCATGCCAATAATTTTTGCATTTATTATCATGAGCAGCAATTTGAATACACCTGATAGTCCGGTAATGGTTTGGGCAAGTATGATACCCTTTACATCACCCATTGTAATGATGGGCCGCATACCTAGCGGCGTACCCTGGTACCAGTTGTTAACTTCAATGTTATTGCTTATTGGTGGCTTTATATTTACCACCTGGCTAGCTGGCAAAATATACCGTACCGGTATTTTAATGTATGGCAAAAAAGCTTCGTGGAAAGAAATGTTTAAATGGGCTTTTAGAAAAGCGTAAAAGGAGCTGTATTATTTTACTGTTTAACAATCATCACCGTTCCTTTAGCAAAACCGAACCGCTGTTTGTTTAATTGGTAACTATATATCCGCAGATATGCTCCCATAGGTTGCAGGTAGCATTTGTGACGGTAGGCTATTGGTAGTGAGATAAGGGCTAAAGTTAAAGTATGCAAGCACAGGTGTATTGGTGGTCAAGAACCCCAACTAAAGCCGACTCGTTGGCTTTGGGATGAATACATGTGTTGAAGGTAACGAAAAAACATAAATTGAAATTTGTCCGCCTAAACCACTTTTAAGCAAACAGCATCCAATTATTTCAACTTCCTTTAGCCCTGTAGTAATAATTTTGTTGGCAGAAGTACATCTTTAGAGCCTTTCAGTTTCTTCCTTGGACAAGCCTGTACTTTTTACAATTATTTCAATATCAATACCGTTAAGTTTGAGTGCTTTTGCTACTTCTATTTTACCTCTAATTTCTCCTTTCTTTTCAGCAAACTCTATTCTGCCAATTTCATCTCTTTCTTTTATTGAAACTCTAAGGTAATCGTCTAAATCACTCTTTGTTCAATTTTGTTGATTGGCTTCTGTATAAGCTTCCTTCGATCCCTCATCTTGTACGCTTTCTGGCATTCGCGTTAAGTTTTCAGCATTTTTAATGAAATAAGTCCATTGGTCAATTCTGGTTTCTAATTGGTCAATTGTGTTGTTAAATTTTGGTAATTCCATAAAATTAAACGCTACATCTTGTATAATTTCCTCTTTGGTTTCTACATCTAAAACCTTGTGTGTGCTGAAATAATTGGTGTTTTGTCTAATTTTAAATTCAAGAATTCTTATACAATAAACTGGTTTTAATTTGTCGTGTTGAACGCCTTTGTCAATTTGAGAAACATAACCTTGGGATGTGTAGTAGAGTATTCTTTTATGAAAAAAGTCGAATTCTGCAATTTGCATTTCTACGATGAATATATTTCCTTTCTCGTCTTTTGCTTTTACATCTACAATGGTAGATTTTCCGTCGCTTAGTTTCCCTAATTGACGTGGATTAATAATTTCAACATCAACTATTGGCTCATTTTTAGGCAAGTCAATAGCAGCATTTAAAAAAAATAAAGTACTTTTTCTTGCTGTAATTTCCAAATATTTTTCTAAAGGCTATGTCATTAATTATATCTACAAATTGCAAGTTTAGCAGAAATTAACCAGGTTTAAGGATTGAGAACGTCATTTAGCATTGGTGCCAGTTGCAAGGGCATTACTGACAAAAAGAGATTATGTGCTGTATTGGTCGTTAACCGCTGCTGTAGCTATAGCTATCGGGAAACAAAAAATAAGACCTGCCGTAACAAAATTGAATGTTTCAATCTTTATTGTTGTGGTAGAACTTACAAAATTAAAAACAGCAGCATAATAGTTTACCTGCAATTTTTTTAATCATTAACTAACGGAGGCAACAGGTTGGTAGCCCTGTATCTAATTGATGAATATCTGTGCTATTTCTTTCAGGTAAAATTTACATGAAGCAACAATACTATCACCGGTATGGTAACCTTACATTTAGAAAACTAGTTTACTGATTGAACGTAGTCTTCCGATCCTGAATAACATATTACTAATGATTCACTGTTCTCAATCGAAAATAATTATGGACAAAAGTGTATATTATAATGCTGGTTTCGGGTACTTAATTCCACACTGGTACTATGTTATTTTTAAAGTTGATGTTATAAGTATTGGGTTTTTATGGCACGAAATTTTGAAGGGTTTAATTGAGTTGTTACCAGGATGAACAATGCGATTGAGGCAAGTAGTACTATAATTGAAAAGCATTTAGACAATCTGTATGTAGCTCCATATTTTAAAAATAAAAAAATGAAACGAACTATCAAAAATCTATTAGGTTTTACAATGGGCGCCACCGATGGCGAAATAGGAAAAGTAACTGATTTTTACTTTGACGATGTAACCTGGACGATACGCTATCTCGTTGTAGAAACAGGTAACTGGCTTTCTAACCGAAAGGTGCTTATTTCGCCGGAAGCGGTGTTACAATGTGATTGGGAAAATGAAATATTCCCCGTAAACCTCACCAAAGAACAAATTGAAAATAGCCCCGATATAGACACCGACCAACCGGTATCGCGGCAGCAGGAAATAGACCTGTACACACATTATCCATGGGCAAATTATTGGGATGGTGGGCTATGGGCCGGAGGTATTGGCACTACAGGAATGATGATGCCCATGTCCAGCATATCGATACAAGAAGCAGTAGAAAACAGTAAAAATACCGCTTATGCTGAAGCAGACGCTGACCCTCATTTACGAAGCGCTAAAAGATTGCAGGGTTACATTATTAGTGCAGTAGATGATACTATTGGTGATGTAGAGGATTTTTTAGTAGATGATAGTAATTGGAGAATATATTTTATGGTAGTTGATACAGGCAATTGGTTTCCCGGCAAGAAGGTAATTATATCGCCTGAATTAATCAATGAAATAAACTGGGCAACTTCAGAAGTAACCGTAAATGCCTCGGTTGAGCAGGTTAAAAATAGCCCGGAATATGATGCTTCAAAACACCTGACCACGGAGTATGAGTCCAATCTTCAAAACTATTATGGTCGGTTTATTTCGCATAAGTAATGGCGGCACTAAATAATAAAAATATTCTACTATGAATAAGTTGCCTGCCACCGTTTTGTTGGTTTTATTTATAATGCTGCAAGGTGCTACCACTGGTTGTAACAATATGCAAGGGGCAAATAATGCTGGTAACCAGGGAGATTCTTTAGCGCCACCAATAGAAAATACTACTGCCATCAACACTTCAAACAGCCATGTAAATTTTGTAGCGGCGTCTAAGCTGGTGATGCCGGCGGTAGTGCATATTAAAATTCGTTTCAATGGCTCATCCGATCGTGGGGCATCAGGGTCAGGGGTAATTATTAGTACCGATGGATTTATAGCTACTAATAATCATGTGATTGAAAACGCATCCGCTATTGAAGTTATATTGCCTGACAGGCGAACCCTCTCTGCAAAGTTGGTTGGCCGTGACCCTAATACCGATTTAGCGCTTATAAAGATAGATGCTAACAATCTTCCGGTTATAAAATTTGGAAACTCCGATAAGGTGCAGATAGGCGAATGGGTATTGGCTGTAGGCTTTCCCCTTTCACTGAACACAACCGTTACAGCAGGTATTGTAAGCGCCAAAGCCAGAAGCATTGGAATCATAAACCGTTCAGGCAGAAGGCAAAATAATGCAGCACCTGAAGGGAATATGGCTGTAGAATCATTTATTCAAACCGACGCTGCCATTAACCCCGGCAACAGCGGAGGTGCACTTGTTAACACCGATGGAGAATTGATAGGCATTAATTCAGCCATCGCTACGCAAACCGGTAGTTATGCAGGCTATGCTTTTGCAATACCGGTAAACCTGGCAAAAAAGATTTTGGATGATTTAAAAAACTTTGGAGTGGTTAAGAGGGGAGTGCTGGGCGTATCTTTTCCGGCGCCTGCTGCAGAAGACCAATACCTGATTCAACAGGGCCTAAATCCCGCTTTGGTAAAAGGAGTTTATATAATTGGTGTGCAAAATGAAAGTGCCGCTGCTGCTGCAGGCCTTAAAGAAGGCGACATTATTCAAAGTATAGATGGCATTTTAATCAATTCGTCTACAGAGTTTTCTGAAAGGATAGCAAGGCACAAACCCGGTGATATCATCAAACTAACTTACCAGCGCCTGGGCAAAACCTTTTCAACCGCTGCAACATTAAACAGTGAAGCTATAGCAAAAACTGAACCCCCGGCAGGTAAGACTGATCAAGCGCTCCTGGACATATACAATCGGCTTGGAGCCACTTTCGCCCCGCTCACAACTGATATAAAAGAGCGCTTTAATTTAAATTCGGGTGTATTGGTAACGAGGGTGCTTAAGGATGGTTTTTTTGACCAGGCGGGTATTCCACAAGGTACAATTATCGCTTTTATCAACGGTAGCCCTATTAATAATCCGCAAGATATTGATATGGCGCTGCTATCTGCTCAAAGAGGTATGGTTCAAATATTTGCTATTGCACCTGATGGATCAAAAGTGGTATTTAACTTATCACTTGGTACATAAACCATGTTTTCCTTTTTTTCGAAAAAAGGGAATTCATAAATAAATTTTAGTCTTTTTAAAATATCATTTAAGATAAACTCTTATTTAGTTTTAGGGGAAATTTTCTTTTTTAAGCGTATAAACCAGATTTTGGACTTTGCCTTTGGTAGTGCTTACAGGGTTAAACTCATCATTTAAACAAATTAAATTTCAACTTAACACTTTCATATGTTTAATCTTTTTGGAGCTCCTGCCATTGATCTGCAAAACATAAAGAAAATTATTAGCGGTGCGCCGGAGATTATAGTCTGGGCAGCGCCAATTATGTTCTTATTTGTTTTAATTGAATGGATTTATTCAACATTTCATAACAAAAAAACGTATAACAAAAAGGAAACTTTTGCATCTATTTGTGTAGGTATTGGAAATGTTTTTATTTCATTCCTGCTAAAGTTTGTACTATTTTACTGTGTTATCCTGGTGTATAACCTACTACCGTGGCGGCTCTATTTAAACTGGTGGACTTTAATCCCTTGTTACATAATCTTTGACTTTTGTAGCTATTGGGCACATCGCATTTCTCACCATCAACGATTTTGGTGGGCAACCCATGTGGTGCATCATAGCGGCGAAAATTATAACCTTACAACCTCTTTTAGGTTAAGCTGGGTGCAACACATTAAAATCATTTTTTTTTTACCGGTTGCGCTCTGCGGTTTTCACCCAATCATATTCTTTGTAGCAAATCAAATTGCGATACTGTTTCAATTTTGGGTGCATACAGAATACATTAAAAAGCTGCCACAGTTTTTTGAATATATTTTTGCAACTCCTTCCAATCACCGTGTACACCATGGTTCGCAGGATAAGTTTATTAATAAAAATTTTGGAGCAACATTTATTTTATGGGATAGAATGTTTGGTACCTATCAGTGTGAAGATGAAAAAGTGGTGTATGGACTTACTCATAAATTAGATAAACCGGGCAATCCTTTTTACATAAATTTTCACGAGTTTATTGATATTTGGAAAGATGTGTACAGTGCAGATGGGGTTAGAAAAAAAATGTTTTATGCATTTGGTAATCCTATTGATGTTGCAAAAGATAAAGTAAGACTTGAGAAAGAGCGGGAGAAAAAAAAACAGTTATGTATGCTTAAAAAAACAGTTCATTCTAAGCTATCCTATACCGGTTACTAAATTTTGTTGCAGCAGATTTGCATAAAATATAAACTCATACTTCTGCTATATTGCACAGTAAAGTTGTGGCAAAATCTGAAAAAATGTAAAGTAAAATGTGAAGAAGTATTTCTGCACTTATTTAATCGTATTGGAGCCACTTTCGCACCGCTTACAGAAGATATGAAAGAGCGCTTTAATTTACATTCGGGTGTATTAGTAACGAGGGTGTTTGAGAATGGTTTTTATGATCAGGCCGGAATTCTCCCGGGTTTAATTATTGCTTTTATCAATAGCAGCCATATTAACTATCCGCAAGATATTGATAGGGCCTTGCTCTCTGCTCAAAGTGGTAAGGTTCAAATATTTGCCATTGCACCAGATAGATCAAAAGTGGTATTTAACTTTTCACCTGGTACATAAAACCGGCTTGTTTTTTATGATAATATTACCTAAGTTCTACGGATCCTGATTCGATTTGCATCTTTTAACTTTTGGTATGGTATTGGCTTAACAAAACTTAAATGTTTTGCCCTTTTTTTATAAATAAATAAATAGTCAAATAAATAAATAAATAAACAATCATGACAGTTCAAATAAACTCAGACCATCTCGTAAATCAGGCTTATATGAATTTACTTACTTATGATATGATGCCAGCATTATTAAGTGTAAATTCAGGAACATGCATATCATTGTATATGCCAACTCACCGCACTCACCCTGACAATCTTCAGGATTCCATCATTTTTAAAAACCTGGTAAAACAGGTGGAACAATCTCTGCTACAACAATATTCAGCATCAGAAGTTTTGGTACTGCTGAAGCCATTTGTAGAACTTACAGATAATGAAGCTTTTTGGCGGCATACTTTAGATGGACTGGCTGTGTTCGCTGCAGCCGGCATTTTTAAAACTATAAGTTTGCCGGTATTCACAAAAGAATTAACAGTGGTTGCTGAAAGCTTTCATATAAAACCGCTCAGGAAATATTTACAGTCGGTAGATCGTTATAATGTGTTGGGATTAAGCCTTCACGATTATAAAATTTACGAAGGTAACAGGCATTCACTCACAGAGTTAGAACTTACCCAAGGCATTCCAAAAAATATAAAAGAGGCATTAGGCAACGAATTAACCGACAAGTATTCTACTGTTGCCTCTTATGGCGGTGTTGGGGGAGGTAGTAGCAACATGCACCATGGGCAAGGCGGTAAGGCAGATGAAGTGGATATTGATGCCGAACGATTTTTTCGCTTTGTAGCAAATACTGTTAACGATCACTATTCCAAACTATCCGGTTTGCCGCTGATACTTGCTGCATTGCCTGAGCACCACAATCTATTTCATAAGGTGAGCAACATAATTTCATTGCTGCCCGATGGAATTGATGTAAATCCTAAGTCTATAGAAACGGATGAACTGGTGGAACGTGCCTGGAAAGTTATGGAACCATATTCTAACGGAATTATCGACAAAGCTTGTGATGTTTACCAGCAGTCAAAAGCAAAGGGTAAAGGCAGCGACAGTATAAGTGAGATAGCCTTAGCAGCGGCAGGCAGTAAGGTGGATACACTGATGATAGAGGCCGACCGCCAAATTGCAGGTAAAATAATAAGTGAGACAGGCGATATTGAAAAAGGCGATTTGGATCACCCTGAAATGGATGATTTGCTGGATGACCTGGGCGAACTGGTAACAAAGATGGGCGGTAAAGTTATGGTTATACAACCTGAAAAAATGCCTTCCAAAACAGGGGTAGCCTGTGTGTTTCGGTACTAATATTATAGACAAATATGGAAACCTTAAATTACTAAAAACAATTCAAGTTCTAATATGCAAAATACTGTCAAAATTATATTAGTTACCGAAGAAATGAGAAAACTAAATAAGTAATCGTTTAGCCCGTTAATAAAAATAATAAAAACAATAAAAAATAATAAAAAATAAACCGTCATGACTATTCAAATAAATTCTGATAATAACATAACAGGAACCGAAGAACTAAGCAATTTTGCAGAAAGCACAATTACAGAAACTTTAAAAAGATTTGATGAGCAGATTACGAGGGTAGAAGTTCATTTAACCGATGAGAATAGCAGCAACAAAAGTGGTATTAATGATAAGCGTTGTATGCTGGAGGCCCGGCTTGAAGGAATGAAGCCAATTGCTGTTACTGCACACGGCGGTACCATTCAGGAAGCATTAAAAGTTGCACTGGTAAAATTAAAAAGCACCCTCGATACTACTCTTGGGCGTTTGCGAAACCATTAAGGTAACTTTATTTGTAGACCTTATTTATAGACTTTGTTTTTACGGCTTTCTTTTTATTTCTTACTTTTTTGAGATAACTGTAGTAGAATTTGAAGGCTTCCATTGCATAAACAATTTACCGTTCCATTTTTTATGATGAGATTAATGAACTCGGTGGAAGAGGATTAATTCAGGATTTTCGTTTCTATTTTTAATCTAATCCTTTACCCCAGCTCAAGACTTTCTGCGAGAAAGACGACGAGATAGACAACGAGATAGATTACTAAGTTTATTTTATAGCTGGCAATTGAACGGCGTATTTAAAAAACAGCGTACCAATCCGCTTATTGAAACCCATAATAGGGCTTGTTACAATCAATATACTGTCACCTGTATTTTCTACCATAGTATCATTATTGGTTAATGCCACAGCTTCTCCAATAGAAGTAAAAGGTTTCCCTTCATCTTTTTTGTCAGTGGAGGATACAATTATTCCACTATCATTTGCAATGGCAATAAGCTGGAAATTTTTTTCTTTTATAAGGTCAAGGGCGTATAAATTTATTTGATTGATATTGCCCTTCATCATTTCTGCACGCACGGCCCATACATAGGGTTTGGTCAACAACTTTAACTGTTCTTCCTTTGATGTTACAATACCCCTGATGGCCTGCTCTTTTAATGCCTGGTAATCGCTCTGTGCTTTGCTCCTGATGTTATCAATTTCAATGCTCTTCCATAGCCAAATTGTTACAAGCAGCACTAATGCGATGCCAATTGTTATCAATATATTTTTGTTGGATGAAGCTGATTTTTTTGAATCCTGATTCACATCCTGAGGCTTTTTTTGTGGGTTGATATCTGCCATAATGTTGATTTTGAGTAAGCTGAAATTTAGCCTCACCAGTTACGTATTTCCGTCAAACTTAGCGTATGAATTTTCTGTGCTATTGTTTTTGTTTTAATTTAAATCCTGAGTGTTTAAATATGGAAAATTGACAATGCACTATACAAGGTTGTATCATTGTTGACGGAAACATGCTGTGAGCAATTATTACCAATACCCCGTTAAATCTATTCCGAAAAACGATGGTTAATTTTTGAATGGTCCACCATAATTATCTATTTATTTATTACAAGGGTAAGCAGAAAAAAACTGTCTTGTACCGCAACAATACGGTGTGGAATATTTTCCTCCAAAGTAAGCATTTGTCCTTTTACCATTGAAAGGTTTTGTTGTTCAACTAAGAAGTTTATTTCACCCTCCAATACCTGTACAGTAATATTTCCAATGGCGGTATGTTCTTTTAATTCGGCATTTTTGCGCACTCCTATCAATACAATCGTAGAGGTATCGGATTTGAATATAGTGACCGAATTACGATCACTGTCTGCCCAGGTACTTTCCCGTTTTAGTTGAGCAATAAATTTATTCAGGTCCATTTCAACTAACCTGGCATTCAAAATTCGTTCACCTTCCGGCCGTAATGCGGTGGCTTCGTTCGATTTATTTTCCATTGTTTACTATTTATTGGTTTGTTTTAAATTTTTAAATCAGCGCATTGGTTATTTTATTTTTATAAATTCCATAACCTATTACCAATAAGCCTTTCGTTATAACCTTAATTGAAGAAATGGTATACTATATGAACAAATCAGCAGGGATTTTTCCCCCTCAAACCAAATCAGTTTATTAATTTATACATCACTGCGAGAAAATATTATACCTTCCTGTTGTTCATCATAAATATTAAAGTCTACCTAATAGCCGTCTATTATTAAACCATTGATTGTTTCTGATAATCTGCGAAAACTTTCTCTCATAACTGGTTTTATACCAAACTTAAAATTTTATAGATTTTCAATTTCTAAAATACTGATCAACTTTCTTCTTCATAACCAGGTACAGTACCTTTATTAGCAAAACCCTCGCTCGTATTTGGTTTAACTTTTTCAACTGCACTTGTGATTATATTATTAAGCTCAGCAGCAGTGGCAGGCTTCCCTTTTTTAAATTTATTTTCCGGATTACTTCCCGGACCCCTTTTTTTTTCATTTATTGCGGAGTTCATTTTTTCTTCTTTTTCCATTTTCGTGTATTTTAGTTATTAACAAATATATTATGAAGTAATTATCCTCCGGTTGCATCCCAAATTGTCGCTCCTGATTTCGGTCGGTGAGGATACCGACCGAGGCTCAAAATATATATAATGAATCGTTTAGCCTTCTTTCTACCTAAATAAGTTTCGGCTCATTTTTACTTTCAGGTTGTACATCCTGATAACAATGCAATTGCTGATAAAGCAAGATGTAAGGTTTTCATAATTCTACTTTTAGTATGTTATTTGATGCTGCTTAAAAAAAGGCAGGCTCGTAACCAGGGGAAATGTTTGAAGATCTCGAACATTATTCCAGGAGCCATCTGTCTGTAAACAATAGTAGAAACACTAAAATAATGCCATGATGGTTTTATATTGCAGCAATAAAATTTTAGGGAGAGTTGGGGATATTGGGGAATGTTTTACCCATACCAGAAGTTTGTTTTAAGGATATTATTTGCAAGCATGGTAGCTTTTAATGAGATACTGTTATTTACAACAATTCTTTTATTTTTAAAAATATAGCTTTAAAGGTTTTTTAGAAAAACTACCCGATTTATATTACTATAAGTTCTTTTAACGCTCTTGCTCTTACATTTTCAATGCTCCATTGGAGTACTTCCTTTTTAAAAAATATCTACTTTATAAAAGGGATTCTGCCAGGACTTTACTCTCCAAAACAGTTTAAACCATCCTCCTATTGAAACTGATTTTTACCGGCCGGCACCTGAATTGATTTATTTTTCCATCCTTGTTAATACGGCTTTCATATCTGCAATTTCCTTTTTTTGTGAAGCAATAATTCCTTTCGAAAGTTTGATTACTTCCGGGTGTTTGAGGTTTGCATTTTTGCTTACCATAATAGCAGATGAATACTGTGGTATCATCGCCTTCATATACTGAACATTGCCTATTGGTGTTTGTGTTCTTAAACCTGCCAGTACCAGTAAGAATAAAACAATACTGCCTGATAGTATACCTGTATTTAGCCTTTTGTTTGGATACATTTTTCCCATCATCAACAGCATCACTATTGCTATTGAAGATACCATCAGCAATGCCATGTATGTTCTTGTTGTACTCAGGTAGATGTAGATTGGCTTCATCAACATTTAAAAACATAACAGCATACATTATAACAAATGAAAGTAACATCATCCATGAAAATTTCCGGTAACTCATTTTTTGCATCTGTTGATTGTTTTCCATTTTTTTGTATTAAAGTTGAAAAAAACACAGGCATAAGCCTGTGTTCGATAATATGACTATGCCGCCATTTTCCTGCATTCTTCCGCACATTCTTTACATGCCTGAGAACACTCCTTGCAATGTTCGGTATGATGTTGCCCACATTCTGCCGAACATTGGTCGCAGAGGTCTGCACAGAGTTTGCAAACATCTTTTGCTTTTTCACTTCCTAGGCTCATTAGTTGCGCTGCAGCATAGCAAAGAGCTGCACATTCCATGTCTAGCTGAATACACTTTGCCATCATCTTTACATCTTCTTCCTGTGTGCAGGAGGAAGCACAATGATTACAGATAGCTGCACATTTTAAACATGCATCTATACAATTT
>JBBQTZ010000060.1:0-20252 GCA_038234405.1 Chitinophagales bacterium | reverse complement strand
AACATTAAATCTATCATGTAAGGTTTTACAAAATGAGCAAAAAAAATTTTACTTTCAGCACCCTGCAATTCGAAAGAATTTTTCCTTTTTATTTATTGCTCAATGAGCAGTTGCGTATAATTTCTTTTGGTAAATCTGCTGCGAAAGAATTTTCAATACAGGGAACCCCACTGTTTAATTCCCTGTTTACAATGGTACGGCCATTGGCAGAAGTACCTACTCTACATTTACTAAAGCAATTCAATAATCAGGTAATTATTATTCGATCTTCAACAGAAAATAAAATAACTCTCCGGGGTAATATTGAGTGGCTGCAGGCAGAAGGTCAACTACTTTTTACCGGCACTCCCTGGTATGGTATTACAGATGATAATGATAGTGATTTATTGTTGAAAAAGGCAGCAGGTGATGATACCAAAAATAATTTTTTAGCATCTTTAGCTGCTAACGGAATTAGTGAAGCAATAGATTATATTAGCCAGGAAAAAATTGAATTGGCAAAAAAAGTACACAAGTTTAAAGGACTTTCAGGCAATATACCCGGTGTAATTTTTGAGTATGAATGCAGCCAGGATGGATCATACATGTACCGGTACCTAAGCCCGGCTATGGAAAAAATATTTGGAATAAAGCCTGCAAATATTTTTAAGCTTACCCAGTTTATACATCCAGACGATTTGTGTGAGATGGAAGCTACCCTTTCAAAAGCTGCTGAAACGTTAGCTCCCTTTTACCTGGAATCGAGGTTGATTTTACCTGGCCGTGGTGTAATATGGCGTTCCATAAGTTGCTCTTTTTCTTATTTTTCCGAATCGGGAGCAAAAGTTTTTACAGGCTTAATGCTTGATATATCTGAAAAGAAAAAGGCAGATGAAAAACTAAATGAATCTGAAAACAGACTGGCATCTCTTATTGCAAATTTGCAAACGGGTATTTTGGTAGAGGATGAAAACAGGCAGTTGGTTTTAACAAATGAATTGTATTGCACAATGTTTGATCTTGATTGTGTGCCGGAAGAAATTAAAAATTTAGACTGTGCAGACATTGTTGAGCAAACAAAAGAGTTATTTAAAGATCCTGAATTTTATAGTGAGCGAATTGTAAGCCTGTTGGAATTTCAGCAATTGGTGGTAGATGATATTTTGGAATTGAAAGACGGACGTATTTTTAGTCGTGATTTTATTCCCATCTACAATAACAATTTGTACAAAGGTCATCTATGGAAATTTACGGATGTTACTGCCGAAAAAAATGTAGTAAATTCTTTAAGGATAAGTGAAGAAAAGTACCGTAGTATTATTGCCAACATGAACCTGGGTTTGCTGGAAGTTGATACTGATGAAAACATCATGTTTGCAAACCAATGCTTTTGTGATATGTGTGGTTACGACTTAGAGGAATTGATAGGACGAAGGGCGGCACAAATATTTATAAAAGGTGCTAATATTGAATTGATGGAGCGTAAAAATGAGGAACGCAAAAAAGGTACAGCCGGAGCTTATGAAATAGTTGTAAAAAATAAGCGGGGGCAGGTAAGGTGGTGGCTCGTAAGTGGTGCTCCAAGGTTTGATGAAAATGGCGAATTGTTAGGTACCATCGGTATTCACCTGGATATTACCGAACAAAAAGAGCTCGAATATGAATTGACTATAGCAAGAGAACAGGCCGAACAAAGTACCCAAAGTAAAGAAGTGTTTTTAGCCAACATGAGCCACGAAATTAGAACCCCAATGAATGCAATTTTGGGTATGAGTAATCAGTTGGCAAAAACTCAATTAAATACAAAGCAGCTATTTTATTTGGATACCATTAATTCAGCTTCAGAAAACCTGTTGGTCATCATCAATGATATTTTAGATTTATCAAAGATAGAAGCAGGAAAACTTAGCCTTGAAAAAATAGCCTTTGAGCCACAGGCGGTAGTTAAAAGAGCTATTCAGGTACTATCTCACAAAGCAGAAGAAAAAGGGCTTGTGCTTACTAATAATCTTTTTGATAATAACGTATCACCCGTACTATTGGGCGACCCATATCGCCTAAACCAGGTAATGCTTAACGTAATTACCAATGCAATAAAATTTACCGAAAAAGGTGGTATAGATATTTCTTTAGAAATGCTAACAGATGCCAAAGAAAGTCAGTTGATAAGATTTTCTGTTGCTGATACAGGTATTGGTATGGATGATCTTTTTGTTGAAAATTTATTCGAAAAATTTTCGCAGGAAGACGCATCAGTTACAAGGCAATACGGCGGTACTGGTTTAGGTATGAGTATTTGTAAAGAATTGATTGAGTTAATGGGCGGAACCATAAATGCTACCAGTAAGAAAGGTGTTGGAAGCGTAATTTATTTTGAAGTTACTTTCCCTAAAGGCGCAATATCTGATTTACCTTCTAAAGATACTTTTATTGTAAATGAAACTATGCTAACAGGAAAAAAAATATTAGTAGTAGATGATAATGAAATGAACCGCCTGGTAGCTACAACTATTTTAAATAATTATGGCGCAGAAACTTTTGAATCTGCCAATGGTAAAGAATCTTTAGACTATTTAACCCACAACAAGGTAGATTTAGTACTGATGGATGTGCAAATGCCGGTGATGAATGGCCTTGAAGCCACCGATTTAATCAGGCGGCACATCAATAAACATTTACCTATTATTGCACTAACTGCTAATGCTATTAAAGGTGATAATGAAAAATGCCTTAAAGCCGGCATGAATGATTATTTATCTAAACCATTTAAAGAAGAAGACTTACTTAAAAAAATAGCTAAACTACTTTTTATAACTGTTACAAATGCTGAAGCAGCAGCAAAAGAAAATAATGCCACCCCCATTTGTTATTATGATATTTCTGAAATAAAAACAATTAGCAGGGGTAATGATGAATTTGTAAAAAAGATGCTAAAAATGTTTATTGAGCAGGTGCCGGCAAACATTTCCGAAATGAAGGCAAAGTTTACTGCCAATGAATTTATAGGCGTTGGGGAAATAGCCCATCGCATAAAACCTACCATTGATAATATGGGGATAGCATCTTTAAAATCTACTATCAGGGAGATAGAAAAAATTGGTAAAAGCGGCCAGGATAACGGTAGCTTGCCTATGCTGATGCAAAAAGTAGAAACGGATATCTCATCTGCCATTAATGCAATAAAAAATGATTATCAGTTGGCGTAAAAAGTATACCTAAATAATTGTAAAAACGCTTGGTTTTAGTATAAACAGTATGGTTAAATTTTAAATTATAAAAAATTAAAAAGCATGAAAGCCTCCTTATCATTGTATAAAAACGGACAAATGTACAATAGCGAAAAAAGTGATTTTTTACATCCTTTAAAAGCTACTTTAGTATTGGGTTTTGGTGAAAAAAGTATTTTGGCAAATGAGAATATATATCAGATGTTGAAAACTACGTATAGCCAGGCGGCTATTGTGTTATGCTCAACATCTGGCGAAATTTATAACGATACTGTGCAAGACAATACGGTATCAATAGCTGCCATTGAATTTGAAAAAACAACAGTAAAGTCTGTATCGGTTAATATTGATGATTTTGCCAATAGTTTTGAGGCAGGAGAGGCGTTAGTAAAACAATTACCTACAGATGGTTTGGCTTACATTATGATAATATCAGATGGTGCTAAAGTTAATGGAAGTGAGTTGGTACGAGGTGTTAATACGGTGGTGCAAAATAAAGTTCCCATTACTGGTGGCCTTGCAGGCGATGCAGCCCGTTTTCAATCAACCCTGGTAGGGCTAGATGGTCCTGCAGTTTCGGGTAAAATAGTAGGTATTGGTTTATATGGAAGTAATCTAAAAATATCTCATGGCTCTATGGGTGGGTGGGATATGTTTGGGCCAGAACGGACTATCACAAAATCTACCGCCAATATGGTATATGAAATTGATGATAAAGATGCCATTGAATTATACAAAACATACTTGGGTAAATACGCAGATGAACTGCCTGGTTCGGCATTATTGTTTCCATTATCTGTAACATTGCCGGGTAGCAATGAGCCGGTAGTAAGAACAATTCTTAGCATTGATACCGAGCATAAAGCAATGGTATTTGCAGGCGATGTACCTGTGGGCGCTAAAGTAAGGTTTATGAAAGCCAACTTTGATAAACTGGTAGATGCAGCGGCACAGGCAAGTAATATTGCTTTTACTATGAACCTGAAAGAAACGCCTAAACTAGCTTTATTAATTAGCTGTGTTGGCCGAAAATTAATATTAGACAATAGAATAGAAGAAGAAGTATTGGCTGTAAGTGAAGCATTTGGATCTGGTACTTTGCTAACGGGTTTTTATTCTTATGGCGAAATATCACCGTTTACTGCAAACACATCTTGCCAGTTGCATAACCAAACCATGACGATAACAACATTTGACGAAAATTAAGGTATATAAACATGGCTTATCACAAATTATTAGAAAGGCAGCTTAAAAAAATGAATTACGATTCATTAATTGACAATCCGGATTTTTTGCAATTTCTGGAGGCTATTAGTGCATCGTACAATGCATTTGAAAAGGATAAGGAATTATCAACCCATGCCTATTCTTTAAGCGAACAGGAATATACAGATATTAATGAAAAGCTTAAAAATGAAATTGATGTAAGAAAATTATCTATTGATAAATTGAAGTTTGCTATTAAAAGCATTGAAACAGATGAAGGTATTAGTTTACATGCCAGCGAAAATAATTTACTGGAAATTGTTAATTACCTGGAAAAGCAAATTGCTGTACGTAAAATAGCTGAGAAAGAAATGATGAAGGCTAAAGAAGAAGCTGAAGTTGCAAACATCTCTAAGTCAGAATTTTTATCTGTAATGAGCCATGAAATAAGAACACCATTGCATGTAATTATTGGAATGGGGCACTTGCTAATAAAGGATAATCCACGACCAGAGCAATTGCAAAACATGAAAGTATTACGCACTGCCTCTGATAATTTATTGGTTTTAATAAATGATATTTTAGATTTTAGTAAAATAGAAGCTGGCAAAATAGATTTGGAAGAAATTGATTTTAATATCAAAAATCTTGTGTCTGATATTAAACTGGCTAATTCTGTAAAAGCACAGGAACGAAGCAATGATATCAAACTAATGTTAGATAGTGATTTGCCCGATGTGCTGAGAGGTGATACAGTTAGGCTGGGACAGATTTTAACAAACCTGGTATCAAACGCCATTAAATTTACTAAAAATGGTATTATAAAAATTGAAGTAAAACTTGATAAGCATTATGAAAATGAAAAACTGGACATTTACTTTTCCGTAACAGACAGCGGTGTAGGAATAGCGCCGGAAAACATGGAGAAAATATTTCATTCCTTTACACAGGCATCTTCCACTATTACAAGGCAATATGGCGGTACAGGGCTTGGGCTTGCTATTACCAGAAAACTGCTCAAGTTGATGAACAGTGAAATTCAGGTAATATCCGAAGAAGGTAAGGGCTCTACTTTTTATTTTGTTGTACGGCTTAAAAAAGGTGTTGAGTTAATAGTTGAAAAAACCAGTTACACCATTAGCGATTTTGATTTGGACGGCTGCAAAATTTTATTGGTAGAAGATACAGCATTTAATGTTTTGTACGCAACTCAATTGCTACACAGATGGAATGCTGTTGTGGATGTTGCTGAAAATGGTTTAATTGCAGTTGAAAAAGCGCAGGCAAACGAATATGATATTGTGTTGATGGATTTACAAATGCCGCTTATGGATGGTTTTACAGCTACCGCACAAATTAGAACTTTTAATACAACTGTGCCAATTGTTGCTTTAACGGCCTCTGCTGCAACCAATGTAACAGACAGGTGTAAAGAATGTGGTATGAATGATTATATTACCAAGCCCTTTAATCCAGATGATTTTTATCAAAGAATAAAAAAGCACGTAACTAAAAAGTACTAATTTATTTAGAAAAATTAATTGGTGTACATAACAAAACCTGCCTTTAAGTGCAGGTTTTGTTTGTGCGGCAAAGGAGATTCGAACTCCCACACCCTTTCGGGCGCTACCACCTCAAAGTAGTGCGTCTACCAATTTCGCCATCGCCGCAGTAATAAAAATCATTCAAATATATTTTGAGGTGCTGCAAAAGTAAAGGTTTTGTATACAATGAAATTGCAATAATTGCCTGTTCATCTAACTATTTTAAAAAGCTGCCACCAAAATAAAGATTTATTTCCTTAGCACAATCCTAAACGTAGTGCCTTTGCCAGGTTCAGAGTTTTTTACAAAAATTTCGCCTTTGTGGTAATGCTCTATTATTCTTTTAGACAGACTAAGGCCAAGGCCCCAGCCACGTTTTTTGGTAGTAAAACCTGGTTTAAATACCCTGCTAATTTGTTGCTTATTAATTCCTTTTCCAGTATCTGCAATATCAATAATAATTTGGGATACTTCATTTTTTACAGATACATCAATGTTACCTTTTCCTTCCATTGCATCAAGTGCATTTTTTAACAAGTTTTCAATTACCCAATCAAACAGCGGTCCATTTATCATTGCTGTAACATCATTTTCTGCTTTTACTACAGAAAAATTTACTTTCTCTGGTGCTCTTCTTTTTATATAAGCTACCATCGATTCAATTTGAGCTGTTATGTTTATTGCCTCAAGTTGGGGTGTACTGCCAATTTTTCCAAACCGGTCGCTTACTAATTTGAGGCGGTCAACATCCTTTGCCATTTCGTTGATAATTTTTTCATTACTATTTTTTTCTTTCAGCAGTTCTATCCAGCCTTGTAAAGATGATAAAGGTGTGCCCAATTGGTGAGCTGTTTCTTTAGCCATACCTGCCCATACCTGGTTTTGGGTAGATTTGTTACGGGTAGAAATAGTGATAAGAGTAATTATAATAAAGAGGGCAACAATAAATAATTGAATCAAAGGGTAATACCTTACTTCTTTTAGCAGTTTTGAATCGCCATAATAATATTTGTTAATAATAACCGGATCCCTGTTTATTTCTACCCGCAGCTCCTCGTGCAATTGTTTAAATTCCTGTACCTTTTGCCTAAGATAGCTGGTATCATTTTTTATTGCATTACTGTCCAGATTAAGCCCTTCACCCGAGGGGTTACCCATTTCATCTGTTTCAATAATAGGGATATCTGTGTTGTGTGAGGTAATTATATTGGTAAGATCAAGCGACGACTGATCGGTAGTAATTGCTCTGGTTTTTAAAGATTGTACCCATACATCAACTTTCTCTCTTTCATCGTGTGCAATTTTTTTTGCCAGATAATTGGAGTAAAATATGGTGCCGGAAACTATAGCAATGGCAACTATCCCCAATGCTGTACGCCAGTTAAACAAATTTGTAAACATGCTTCAAAATAAACAAAAATAATGGCAACATAAAAATGGTAAAAAAGTATCAGTGATAAAAGCCAATTTAATGCTTAAAAAATCATAGCACCAAAAGAAAAGAAGTATGTTTGTACCATTTCAAAATTGGTTTACTTTTTAATTAATGGCAGTAGCTTTAACACAAAATACAGTTGGAATAATTTTAGACAGCAATGAAGCCTATGAGCCTTTGCCATTAGTAGCTGTAGTTATTTTAAACTGGAATGGGAAAGGTTTTTTACAGCAATTTCTCCCGGCATTAGTAGCAAGCGGCTATGCCAATAAAAAAATAATTGTGGCTGATAATGCCAGTACAGATGAATCGGTAGAATTTTTGCAACAACATTATCCTTTAGTACAAATTATTTGCAATACAGTTAATGAAGGTTTTGCAAAAGGCTACAATACTGCACTAAAACAAATTACGGCAGACTATTTTGTACTTTTAAACAGTGATGTAGAAGTAACAGCAGGCTGGATAGAACCTATTATTACCTTAATGCTGCAAGATGCCTCAATTGCAGCCTGCCAACCTAAAATACTCGATTACAATAATAAACAACAGTTTGAATATGCCGGCGCAAGTGGTGGCTGGCTTGATGGGTTTGGGTACCCTTTTTCACGGGGTAGAATATTTGATTACCTGGAAGTTGATAATGGACAGTACAATGAAGTGCAACCATGCTTTTGGGCTAGTGGCGCTGCCTTATTTGTAAAAGCTTCGGTTTATCATGAGCTTGGCGGCTTTGATGAATACTTTTTTGCCCACCAGGAAGAAATTGATTTTTGCTGGCGTTTACAATTGGCTGGTTACAAAGTTTATGTACACCCTGCCTCTGTAGTATATCATATTGGTGGCGGCACCTTGCCAAAAGAAAACAATTTAAAAGTTTTTTTAAACTTCCGGAATAACCTGATAATGGTGGCTAAAAACTTCACTTTTGCTATTGCTATCTGGAAAATACCCGTAAGGATGACGCTTGATGCTATTGCAGCATGGAAAGGATTACTAAGTGGGAGCGGAGGTTATTTCATTGCTATATTTAAGGCACACCTTCATTTTTTTAACTGGTTATTTTTTCATCAAAAAAAAGCTACTACACCTGCAAATAAAAAGGGTGTAATAAGTGGATGGTACAATGGTTCTGCAGTATGGCAGCATTTTGTTAAAAAGAAAACGAAATTTTCAGAAATTATTGATGTTAAATAATTTTTTTACACAGTCAAGCCTTATTTTTGCATTCGAAAATTATAAATATGCAACCAGAAATTATAGACAATACGCACAAAGATTTTGCACACAATTGGGTTTCTTCCTCCCGTTTTCTTTTTTTCTGTCAGGTGTTTTTATTGGTAGCATTTATTTTGGGTGGTTGCATAGGTATGTACTCTCACCGTTATAAAGGCAAGCCGCAAGTAGCTGTACCAGAAAGCACTTTATACAATCCTGTTTATAAATAAAAAATAATTTTTTTGTATTGTTTCAAACCCTATTTTTGCAATCCAAAAAAAAACAATAGTTCTTTTTAATTAGAAGCGTTGCTTCAAAAATAATTGCGGAAGTAGCTCATTTGGTAGAGCACGACCTTGCCAAGGTCGGGGTGGCCGGTTCGAGCCCGGTCTTCCGCTCAAAGAAAAATCTTCCCGACCACGTCGGGATTTTTTTTCGAAACTTGTGTCACTCGGGTGGTGGAACTGGTAGACACGCAGGACTTAAAATCCTGTTCGCTGTAAGGCGAGTGAGGGTTCAATTCCCTTCCCGAGTACAAAGCGACTTTTAGTCGCTTTTTTTATGCCTTTATTTACAATAAGTTTGCTACTGGTGGTTATAAAAATTTAATTATAGATAAAGCAATTGAAGTTATAACGTACCTATCCAAATGATGCGAACTAAAACTTACAGAACTAACTATTTCTATCTCTGTATAAATTTCTAATGGGGCTATCAATTTACACCTAATGGAAGTTCTACATAAAATACTGTACCTACTGCTTCCTTTGTTTCAAACCAAATATTGCCTTTATTTTGCTCTACAATACCCTTACACATAGCAAGGCCCAGCCCCGTACCCGAGGTTTTGGTTGTAAAATTTGGAGTAAAAATTTTGGATTGCATTATAACGGGTATGCCGTTGCCATTATCCGTAATGGTAATAAGTACAAAGTTGCCTGTTACAGATTCCTTTACAGTTATTATCCCCTGTTTATTTTCTGGTATTGCCTGCATAGCATTTTGTAATAAATTGGTAAACAGGCGGTTGATATGTGTTTTATCTGCAAAAATCATTATTTTGGTAGCAGATGGTTTCCAGGTAATCGTCATTAAATCTCCGGAACTATAAAGGCTGGTAATCAATTTTATAGATTCATTTAAATCAAATATTTCATTTTTAGGATTACCTATATTGGCAAATTGCGAAAATTCACCTGCAATCTGGCTAAGGTGATCAATTTGCTCTACAATGGTACGAGCCACACTATTAGTTAGTTCTTTTACATTGTCTGAATTGTTTTCAATAGCTTTTTGTAAATATTGAAGGCTCAATTTCATAGGAGTTAGCGGATTTTTTATTTCATGCGCTACCTGCCGGGCCATTTCACGCCAGGCCATTTCACGTTCACTTTTGGCGAGTGCTATTGCACCTTCATCTAACTTGGCCACCATCTTATTGTATTCAACTACCAGTTCGCCTATTTCATCTTTTCTTTTCCAAACTATTGCTTCATTTATTTTACCCAGGTTAATTTGTTTCATTTTATTACTGATAAAATAAAAGGAACGGGTAATACGGTTGGTAATAAACAACGCAACAAGCCCGGCTATTAAAAATATAAAGGCATTTAGGTTTATAATGGCAACTAAAAAGCTGGCAATTTCCTGTCGTAACTTAGTTTGAGAGGTAAAATAAGGAATATTAAGGTAGGCGAACTCTTTACCCGTTTCATCTAAAATTGGCACGTAATTGCTTAGGTAACTAAGCGTACCAATAGTTTCATTTTTAAAAAAATTTATTTCTCTTAGTTGATGAAGATGGTAATAGGCCTCCGGATCCATTAAATTGCTTACAATACCTTTATTGTAAGGTAACGGTAAAGAGGAAGCTTTTAAATTGCCACTTAAATCGTAGATGTTGATATCTACTGAATGTAATTCAGAAATTTTAGTAATTGTTTTATCCAGCTTTTCTTTATATGCCGGATCGTAAACCTGTATTACATCATCAAACGTAGTAAGATCACTTAACGCAGTACGAATTTCATTTTGCATTACATGTATTGTTTGGCTAAGCCTTTCCCTGTTATTGCTATAATATCTGTCAATAAAAAACAGAATAGTAGCCAAGCCTACAACAATAAAAGATAAAAGGCTGATAAAAATAATTGTACTGTGTACCTGATTGCGGATGCTCATTTGCCAGTACTGCTTTATTTTGCTAAACCTAAATCTAAACCTGATAAAAGAGTTTAAAAACCAAAAAAAGAAGGTTACAAAAAGAAACGAACAAAATAGATAAGAAAATAGGGTGATAGATTCTATAAATAAATTATTTTGTTTGGCAATAATTACAACTTTATCTGTGCCAGCCCTGTACCAAAGTTCATTATACCCGCCTTTGGTATGCGTTTCAAAATTATTTACCGGTACCTGTAAAGCAGTTAAGTGAGATGGAAAAGCATAGTCATTGTGGCTGGATACCAGTTGTAATTTATTGTACACTGCAAATGAGTAAATGGGAGAGTTATCTATTGAATTGTTGTACCCCTTTAAAAATAGCTCAGGATATAAGGCATCTGTTTTATATTTTTTTGGAGTAGCCAACAAAAACATATAGCCAAGTACACTGCCCGCAGTATCTATAACTTCTTTTTTGCTTATATAAGTAAATTTATCGTAGCTAACATCAAAATATAATAAACCGGCAATGGCTGTAGGTTTGCCCTGCGTTTTTAAGATGGTGTTGAGCGTATTGTAAGTAGTTGAATCCAGGTTAAAGAGTGCTGCTTCATTTTCATCAAAAGTAAAAATACGGGTATCAAATTTATTGAGGTATCCTGTAAAATTTTCGTTTAACAAACTATCTTTAATTGCCCTGTTGGTGGCTTCACTTTTGAACCCTTGAAATAACGGGGCCAATACTTCATTTCTAAAATCAGTAAGTACGGTATTCATCAGCCTTTCGCTTGATGGGTCTGCCTTGTAAGCCAAAGCCTCTGCAAAGTTTTTTCTTTTTTCAACTTCTTTTATTTTGTTTTCAGAAATTATGATACTACTGATTGAAATGGAAAAGAAAAAAAGCCAAAAAATTAATCTTGATGAAACAATTCTGGAAGTAATGAAATAAAAAAAGGGCATATTTAAAAGCTTTAAATATGCCAACAACCATATTAAAAGATACAATTCAAAAACAATACCTGGTTGGTTTATACTTATGGTTAAACTAGTTAATGCAACTATGGATACAAGCAATAGCAAAACCGCAATACTTTTTGGTAAAAGAGGCTTTAGCAGGTAAATGATTATTTGAGATGTAATAAAAAAGCCAATTGCAAGGCAGCCAAGTACTACAAAGCCAACAACACTGTAAATATTTAGGGTAAAAAAGTTTACTACATCAAATGAAATTTGCGAATCGGCAACAAGAGAGCGTACAATATTGCCATTTATAACTGTAATAGCTAAAATTATACAAACACCCGTTACAATGAAGCTCCATTTGTGCCAACTCTTTTTTACAGGCAGCAAAATTTTTTTTTCCTGTATATAATGCCTGATAAATAGTACTATCCAAAGGTTTAAAACAGCGTTAATTAATAAGTCACCTAACGATCGCATGATGCTGTTGGTGGCGTAAATAGCCGGGTCAAACAATTCAAACTGTCTAAAATTGGCGGGTATTGGAAAAAAATAGCTAGCAAACCTTAGTATTACCAATACGGTTACTAAAAATAAAATTCCTTTATAAAATTTTATCTGTACCAGGTAAATGGCTATTATTTGAATAAAAAGCAGCACCAGCATACCCCCAAGTATCCGTAATATAACGCCCGCCAGGTTGCTGTAAATAATACTGCTGTTTTGTATTTGCTGAAGCGAAAAAAGAAAATAACCTTCTTTGGATAGTACTGCATTATTTCCCCTCTCCTCAGATAAATCGAAATTTTTATCCAGATTGTTGCCAATGGTAAATGTATTTTTTAAATAATCATTGATTATTGTATAATTCCATTTTATAGGAATGAGGGCTAACGTAATAGTGTTGTTGTGCTGTTTTTTTTTATAAACGTAATAACCATTACTCAGTAATGCAAAACCCGTATTGGCAGGCTGTAACAGTAAATGCGCCGCTGGCTCTACAAGATGGTTATTCCAAAAAGCTAAGTTGTAAATCCCTGCCTGGTTAAGCGTATAAACAAAAACAAAGTATTTTTTTGCAGCAATATTTTTAAGTAATTCTTCATCATAATTTTGAGTAGCCAGCTTATTAGTCAATAAGGTATCTTTTGCCAATACATCAAAATCGTTTTCCTGCGCTTTAATATAGGCTGTAATATTTTTTGTTACTGCCGTAACAGATGTTGTGCCAGACCAATAATTATCAATAATAAATGAAATGGTAATTAAGCATGCTGCAATGGCAAGCAAATAACTGTTATTTTGTACAAGCCTTTTTAAATTGTAATTATTTTCCAATGCTTTTTTTTGATCTGCACAGCCTCTAAGCTATTGCTTTTTAATAATGTTCCAAATACTGTCCATTTCTTCCAGTGTCATATCCTGCAAAGGTTTGCCGGAGCCGATGGCTGCCGCTTCCATTTTTGTAAACCTGTCAATAAATTTTTTATTGGTTCTTTCCAGTGCATGTTCTGCATCTACCTGCAAAAACCTTGCAAAGTTTATTAAAGAAAAAAATACATCACCCAGCTCATCTTCAATATGGTTGGCATTACCACTGGCAATTGCTTCTAAAAGTTCATTTTCTTCTTCCTTTACTTTTTCCCAAACCTGGTCTTTGTTTTCCCATTCAAAACCTACTTGTTTTGCTTTTTCCTGCAGGCGCATTGCTTTTATAGTAGCTGGCAAAGCTTTGGGTACACCACTTAGTACAGATGTTTTGCCTTCCTTTAGTTTTAGTTTTTCCCAGTTTCGTTTTACTTCCTCTTCATCCTTTACCTGCACATCTCCGTAAATATGCGGATGGCGAAAAATTAGTTTTTCGCAAACCCCATTTATTACTTCATCTAATGTAAATTTATTTTGCTCGCTGCCAATTTTTGCATAAAAAACAATGTGTAGTAAAATATCGCCTAATTCTTCTTTAATGCCTTTCCAGTTGCCATCAGTAACGGCATCTGTTAATTCGTACGTTTCTTCAATGGTAAGCTGTCGAAGGGTTTCAATGGTTTGTTTTTTATCCCATGGGCATTTTTCCCTTAGCTCATTCATTATAGTAACCAACCTTTCAAAAGCTGTGTTTGCAGTAGATGCCATAAATTTATTTTAATTAAATGAGGTTGATACTAGTTTAACTGATTTAAATTTTTTAGGGGAGATGCAACTTTATTGAAAAAGACTTTTTTAAATAATTGCTACATAATAATTTTGTTAAAAATAATCAAAATATTTTGGCTACAGTTTTACATCATTTCATTCAGATGTTAAAAATAAAATCATCAAGATTGGATAGCTTACTTTTATCTGCGAAAACATACAATATGAAGAATCATTTTTTGCTGTTAGTGCTGTTGTTAAGTACCCTGTTAAAAGATACAAGTGCTCAATATTATCAAAAAGATATTTTGAATAATAAACAGGCTTTTGCAGATAAAAATCTATTGCAGGAGCAAAAGATAAGAGAGGTAATGGTGCATAGTTTTGAAGGTGATAAAAGCCCCAGCAAAGGTTTTTTTTGTAAAAAAGAAATTAGCAAAAATTACCGGACTATTGCAACTTATACCAAATCTGACATCAGCAACAAATCTTTGCTTACCGCTTATTATAACGAAAATGGGCTGCTTGTTAAATCTATAGATTCTTCGGCTATTTCTTCGGCTACATCTACTTATAGCTACGATGAAAAGGGAAATGTGGTTAGTATTTTATCTGTTGCCCGCTCTTACGATGATGATTTTGTAACTACCATAAACGAAGAGCGGCAGTATAAATACGATAAAAAAAATAAGCCTGCGCAATTGTTGCGCATAAAAAATAAGCTAGACTCTGTGCTTATTGATTTTTTACAAGATGAAAAAGGAAACGTTACCGATGAAATAGAGACGGGTAAAAATGGTAAACATTATTACTATTATTACGATGATAAAAACCGGCTTACCGATATAGTTCAATACAACGTGGTAAAAGCAGCCCTTGTACCCGATCTTATTTTTGAATACAACCGCCAGGGCCAGGTTACTCAAATGGTAAGTGTAGAAGAGGGGATGAGTAATAATTATTATGTTTGGCAATACATTTACAACGATGAGGGGCTAAAGATCATTGAAAAGTGCTTATCAAAAGAAAGGGTATTGCTTGGTTATTTTGAGTATGAATACAACTAACTTAAAACCCGGATTTTGCAGTTGAATACCCCATAAAGATTTAAACTATACAATTGTAGTTAAATAAAACACCCCCTCGAAAGGGGGTACGTTATATTCAATTTTGATGACCATCTTAGTTTATCCTTTTATTCGTTTTGCCTCTGTCTCTAAGCCAGTTTGCCTATCTCTCGATTTCTTTATAAGGCTACTACCAAAACGCCAGCTAAAGCTTACCCTTAATGTACGGCTCTCCCACGATCCACCGCCATTAATATAAACGCCGCCAAAATCGTTGATAGCTCTCCATGGAGAAGTAAAAAATATATCTGTAACAGCTACTTTTAGCGTTCCTTGTTTATCAAACAAACTTCTTTGAAAGCCAATATCCAAGCCACCCATTGCTTTGGTTCGCCAGGTGCCACCCCATACAGCAGGGCCATTAAAATTGCCGCTTACCTCTGCTGAATATAATTTGCCTATATTAAATGTTTGTTGCAAGTAAGCACCGTACATGGGCACCTG
Source organism: Chitinophagales bacterium (assembly GCA_038234405.1). GTDB lineage: Bacteria > Bacteroidota > Bacteroidia > Chitinophagales > Chitinophagaceae > Ferruginibacter. The sequence goes on along the minus strand of JBBQTZ010000060.1, from coordinate 4,813 downwards.
TGTGTTAACTTTATTTGCGCCAATAACACCATCAAAGGTTTGGTAATTGTACCAAATGTTAACATAACCATTCCACCAGCTTTTTATAGGGGTGGGAGCTCCAATATTAAAACTGAAAATTTGCTGCCTGTCTAAATTTTTCTGTTGTACAAATGTGGCATTAGCAGCAGTATCTGTGGCCTGCGTTGCATAATCTTTTACATGACTGTAGCCAATAGTTGTATTGATAAAGCCCAAAAAAGTGTGTGTTAATTCTATATTATTGGTGTACTGTGGTCGTAAAAAGGCGTTTCCTTTTTCATAAGAAAGTTCATCTAACTTATTTTCAAATGGGTTAAGATCCTGGTAAGTTGGTCTGTCTATCCGGCGGCTAAAAGTAAGGTTAAAGGTGTTTTTTGGGTTAATAGTGTAGGTTAAAGCTCCGGAGGGAAAAAAATCTGTGTAGTTTCTTTTTACTGTGTTATCCGCCTGCACAATGCCGTCTGCTCTTGTAAGTATGCCTTTGCTATTGGTAAGCTCTATGCGCAGGCCTGTTTGCAAACTCCATTGTTGATTTATTTGTAGTTGGTAATTTGCATATCCTGCATGTACATTTTCATTGTAGTTAAAACTGTTACTACGGTTTAGCACTTTTACCGGAACGCCAGATGTATTATCATTAAAAAAGTCGAAAGTATTTTTTGTATTTACTTGTGATGTTTTTAAGCCATAACCAAATTTACCAGCACCCAGTTTTTGTTCTGCATCTATCTTGGCAGTGTAAATATCAATATCTGTTGGTGTATAGTTTCGGTTGGTAATTTTGTATAACAGAACGTTGTTTGCATCTAAATAATTATTGGGTTGAAAGCTTCTGCCTACGCCTTTAAATTGCCCATAATCTGCATCAAAATTAATTTCAGTACCACTTGTATCAGCATACCGGTAATTAAGGTTATAGTTGGCATTGGTGCGGCTGCCGGGTATTGTATTGTATGCCCTCAATGTTTTTTTGAATAAGCCGGTTGGTATATAGCTAATAATGGTATTACCATCACTCCTCATTTCGCTGTTACTAAAATTGGTAGTGGCCATCACTCCAATGGTATGTTTTTGATTAATAAAAAAATCTGCCCCGGCTTTTATATTCATGCTTTTCTCTACGTTTATTATGGTAGTGTTTTGGTCGTAGATTGAATCATTTTGTTTGCGATAGAGGTACATTTTATTTTCGTAATTACCCAAATTACCGCCTATATTGCCAAATAAATTTACTTTTTTGTCTCTGTAATTTAAGTTGACAGATCCATTGCCTTTTGGTGTTACACCCTGCACAATACCTGTATTGATACTGCCATTGGTGCCAAATTTTTTATTTTTCTTCAGCCGTAAGTTAATAATACCGGCATTGCCACTGGCATCGTATTTAGCACTTGGGTTACTAATCATTTCTATAGCTTCAATATCATTGCTATTAATGCTTTTTAAGTAGGCTGCCAGGTCTTTAGTTTCAAGTTGCATCATTTTGCCCTCTACATAAACCCTTACGCCTGTTTTACCTTTCATGCTAATGTTATCATTATTATCTACCTGCACACCCGGGCTTTTTTGTAATAACTCTAAAGCATTGCTACCACTGGCATTAATACTTGCCTCTACGTTAAAAACTGTTTTATCTGCTTTTACTTCAATTAAAGGCTTTTTGGCAATAATAATTACTTCACCTAGTTTGCTTGCAAGGGGCTGTAGCGTTACGGATGCGAGGGTGATTTTTTTATCTTTTTCTATTTCAATTATTGAAGAGTAGTTTATACCAAAACCAATACTTGAGTAGCTTAATAAAAAGCTGCCTGTTTTGCCTATAGTAATTTCGTAGCTGCCGGTTGCATCTGTGATAGCAGTTTTTACCAAAGATGAATCTTTGGCCTTTAATAATGATACGGTAACAGATTGCAATGGCTTATTATTATTGCTTACAACATAGCCCGATATACCTGCACTATTTTGTGCAATTACATTACCAGTTAAAAAAAGACCCAACAATGTTATGATTGATTTTAAATTTCTCATTTATATTGATTAGTTAGTTTACATATTATACGCAAATCACTTAAAAATGTTACAGTAAAACCAATTAAAATATATGAATTGCATCTTTTAAAGCATGAATGGCAGTAGTTGTATATTCATTTTTGTATGAATGGAAACATTGCTTTTTAAATGGAGTATGTTTATCTAATAAGTATCAATTTTTTTCATTCCACTATTTCTCCCTTATTTTTACCGCCAAATAAAAAAATGCTATGTCAAATAACTTACTTAAAGGGAAAAAAGGGATCATTTTTGGTGCTTTAGATGAAAAATCAATTGCTTGGAAAACCGCAATCAGGTGCTACGAAGAAGGTGCAGAACTGCTGCTTACCAATGCACCGGTGGCCATGCGTATGGGAGAAATTAATAAATTGGCAGCAATGGTAAATGCCCCAATTGTACCCTGCGATGTAAGTAGCAATGAAGATGTGCAAAATCTTATTACTAAAGCAAAAGAACATTTTGGCGGTGGTGTTGATTTTATATTACACTCTATAGGTATGAGCATAAACGTACGCAAGGGAAGGCACTATACGGCTATTGATTATGGCTTTAATGCTAAAACATTAGATATATCTGCAACAAGCCTGCACAGGGTATTGGCAACAGCTATGAAGGAAGATGCCATTAATGAGTGGGGTAGTGTGGTAGCGCTTACTTATATTGCTGCTCAACGTGTTTTTCCTGATTATAATGAAATGGCAGATGCAAAATCATTGTTAGAAAGTATTAGCCGAAGCTTTGGGTATCATTATGGTGTAAAAAAGCATGTGAGAGTAAATACCATTTCTCAATCTCCTACAAGGACTACAGCGGGTAGCGGCGTTAAAGGTTTTGATGGATTTATTAATTATGCCGAAAAGATGAGCCCGCTTGGTAATGCAAGTGCAGATGATTGCGCTAACTATATAGTATCGTTGTTTAGCGATTATACCAAATATGTTACCATGCAAAATTTATTTCATGATGGTGGGTTTTCTTTTACCGGTGTTACACAAGGGGTAATTGAAAAGATGGAGCAATAAATTTTTAAGTGATAGCATTTTTAGCTGCAGATTGTTGCTGTATTTAAATTAATAAATTTAGTAAACTGTTAATTTTATAATTGCTGAACTTTTTTAACCTGCTACTTTAAGCATTCCTCCCAAAAAATATTAATATTTACAAAAATGGATTGGATAGAAGTTACCGGACTAATTGGCTCAGCATTAAGCAGTATTACTTTTGTGCCGCAGGTGGTACAAGCCTGGAAAACAAAGAGTGTAGGCGATTTAAACCTTTCTATGATGGTTATTATAACCATAAGTACTGTTGTTTGGTTAGTGTATGGAATTGGCCGGGGAGCCTTGCCTGTAATAATTTGCAACGCTATAATTTTTGTATTGTCATTGCTTTTGTTGTGGTTTAAATTTAGTTTTTCTAAAAAATAAGTAACAACATCACATTACTAAAGCCATCAACTATTGCAGTTGGTGGCTTTTTTGTAATACTGATTGATTGATGTTGTGTAAAGGGCTTTAGCTGTTTTAAATTTTTTTAAAATGGTAATGTTATTATAAACCAGCAATAGTTAAAGCCAGATTTCGCAATTGAATTAGTTAAGAGATATTTAAATGCAAAACTGGATTAAATACAGCGAATCAAAAATTTAAGAATTTAAAAGTTATAATTGTAGAAATTGGATTGGATACAAAGGAAATAAAAAAAGCCAACAATTTTATTGTTGACTGTAGAATTATTTTAGGTGAAAATGAGATGGATATTTTTAGTATTCATCTTCATTAAAAAAGAAATCCTCCTGACTAGGATAATCTGGCCAAATATCTTCAAGGCTTTCATATACTTCGCCACCTTCATCTTCCAGTTCCTGCAAATTTTCGATTACTTCAATGGGGGCGCCACTTCTGATAGAAAAATCTATCAGCTCATCTTTGGTTGCAGGCCAAGGTGCGTCTTCTAAATGCGATGCTAATTCAAGTGTCCAAAACATGGGTAATGGTGTTTAATTTTGTGCAAATGTAAAAGTTTACATGAATCTACCAAATGTGTTTTTAAAAAACTTGCTTTTTTATAAAAACAGAAGTAATATATTGCCTTTTAATAGCTTTAACGCAATTATAAAAAAAATATTTTCTAAGATGCTTTTTGCAAAGAATATTGTTAAAAACTATGGTACCCTTCCTGTTGTAAGGTCCGTAGATATCGAAATACAAAAAGGTGAAATAGTAAGTATTGTTGGCTCATCAGGAGCTGGTAAAAGCACATTGCTGCACATATTGGGTACACTAGATACAGCAGATAGCGGTACTGTAATGATTGAGGGTGAAAATATTGAACAACTAAAACCTAGGCAACTAGCTGCTTTTAGAAATAAGCATATTGGTTTTGTATTTCAATTTCATCATTTGCTGCCAGAGTTTACTGCATTAGAAAATGTTTGTATTCCCGGTTGGATAGGGGGAGGTAAAAAAAAGGAAGTAGCAGCTAAAGCAACCGAAATTTTATCAACACTAGGCCTTGCAAACCGTATGGAAAACAAACCACAGCAGCTATCGGGCGGCGAGCAGCAAAGAGTAGCTGTAGCAAGAGCCCTTATTAACAATCCCTCCATTATAATGGCAGATGAACCAACGGGTAATTTAGATAGCGCAATGGCAAAAGAGCTTCATGAGCTTTTTATTAATTTACGCAATCAGTTTAACCAAACTTTTTTAATTGTTACCCACAATGATGAACTGGCAAA
>JBBQTZ010000059.1:0-20278 GCA_038234405.1 Chitinophagales bacterium | reverse complement strand
AATACTAAGAATTACCAATAAGCACATAAAACATGCGGCATCCAAAGAGGTAGAAGTGCAGGTACTTATGCACTTTTGCACTACAATGGAGCAATCAGGTATTCCATACAGGAAAAATACAGCACTTGCCAATTTATACCAATCTCAAATAAAAAAAATTGAAAAAGTAATTAGTGCTATGCACGAAGATTTGCAATATGATTATTTGAAGGCTTTAGAAAAACTGAAATCAAAAGTATAAGCTTGAAAAAGTATATTTTGCGTATGAATGTAAACCACCTGTTATAAAAATAACCAGTGGCAATTTTTTTCATTTGTCTGTTCACTTTTTTTCTATAATTTAAATAAAATTTTTAAGTTTAGGTTTTCGAGTTGTAAGCTTTAACGGATGGGGTGCGTTTCAAACTGTCGTTCCCATTATCAGTAGGCGGGCACACCAAGGTGGCTATGCCTTGCTTAGTGTCCTCACCAATCATAAAGTGCTGCGTTATTTTGTAATGCACCCCAATAGATGTTCAATTTTAAAATCTGGTTTACATTAGTTATCAACAAAACTAAAATACTTGCCATGCCATACGATACAACTATTGATACCAATCTTTTACAGAAATGGATTGCAGCCTGAATGTAGCCATAAGATGTGGAAGAAGTATTACCTGCAAGCGGTTATGATGAAACTGCCAATAATAAAGATTTGAGTGAATATCGTGGGTTGAAAAATGCTAAAAGACTTTCTGCAGGATTTGTTTGTCTGGGAGTAGGTGCTTTCCTCGGTTTTATTAGTTGCGTGCTTACTTTAATAAATGCTGTACCAGCTTTGTATGCTATAATTTTATATGGACTGATATTATAGTATTTTCTTAAAATCTATTTGATATACCAACAAATGAAATTTACAAAACCAAGGTACTTTTTACCATTTTTAATGGCAAGGTTATTTATCAGGATATAGCTGGAATGCACTGGCTTTTCTATATTAAATGTTAAAACCTTCATTTTTTTAAATGGTTTGTAGTAATTATTTTTTCTTTTCTTAGCTTTTTTACAACAGCCGCACTGCTGTATTTGCTACTGATGTTCAGTCTCTACAACCAACTTTCACCTATTTCTGTTATAACTGAATTATGGCTGCAATGACGAATGCTATAATTAAATCTACCTTATTGAATCAGGCTTTTCCGTTTAAGCCAGCTTTTTTAGTTTAAAAGGTAAGGAGGGTTATAAATTCAATACAGATAAGTGTTACAGGTTATTTTTTTTGAAAAAATAGTGAACTGTTTTGAGATAAAAAGTAAACAAATAGGTCGGTTACAAAGTTGCTTGTTCTTTCGGGGAGTAGTTGTAATATTTTTTTGCATATATTGGATTCTGTAATGCAAAATCATTGTTTTATTGTAGAATATTTATAAACAATATTCGTTGTAACGGTGGCAATATTACAAACAGTTGACTTTTATAAAAACATTTTAAGCTTTTGCCTGTTATACAAACTGTTTAAAATAAAAATATTACCAATTCTTTAACATGCTATCTACAAAAAAATTTGAATCTATTTACCAAACGCTGCTTTCCGAAAAAACAAAAAAGAAGAGCGAACGAATTATACTCGTTATTGCGATTGCAAGTTTTCTTATTCATCTTTTAGTTATTTTTTTGGTAGATTTTAAAATAATCTCTTTTTCATCTACATCCGACTTACTTAAAAATCCTATTGCAGCTATATATACTCCCTTCTCCTTTATTCTCGTGTACGAAGTTTATTTGCTAATACATTACTTGCCAAAATCTATAACAACTTACATTAGTAAACAATATGAAATTATTTCGTTGATTATTATTCGCCGTTTGTTTAAAGATCTTTCAGTACTGTCATTGTCTTCAGATTGGTTCGAAATAAAATATGACTTGCAGTTTACCTACGATATTGTAGCATCTATACTCTTATTTTTTCTTATTTACTTGTTTTATATACAAAGTAAAAAGCGGTATAGACATGTTATAACGGAAAAATCTCAGGTAGAAGACGTTGCAAAGTTTATAAAAATTAAAAAAATATTGGCGGCAGCCTTAGTTCCTGTATTGTTTTTGGTTGCAATTTATTCTTTTGTAAGTTGGGCTATTGGTAATTTAGACACAGACATAAATGAAAAACTTTCTTTCAAAAACATAAATAATATTTTCTTTGATCAGTTTTTTACCATTTTAATTGTAGTAGATGTTATTTTATTGTTGTTCTCATTTTTTCATACAGATGAGTTTCATAAAGTTATTCGCAACTCCGGTTTTATTATTTCTACTATTTTAATCAGGTTGTCTTTTTCAGTAAGCGGATTGTTGAATACAATATTGATAGTTTCTGCTATCATTTTTGGTTTGTTAATTTTAACCATTCACAATAAATTTGAACAACGAATTGCTATGGAAGAAAAATAATACGGCTGCAAGCTTAAAATTTACACCATAACTGCCGTTAATCATTATATATTTGCCAACTAATTTTAAAAACTATATCTGTCTGTGAGAAAATATCCTACTGTATCTGTGTTGATTGCAGTTTATAATACTCCTTTTATTCTGGTAAAAAGAGCAATTGACTCAGTGCTTGTTCAAGATTATAGCGATGTGGAAATTATTATTATTGATGATGGAAGTAGCAATGATTCGCACAACCTATTACTGAATTATGCCAAACACCATGAAGGTAAAATAATCTATCTCCGGCATACAAACTGTGGTCAATCTAAATCTATCAATAGAGGAATACTTAATAGTAATGGTAAGTATATTGCAATATTAGATGCTGATGATGAATACAAACCAAACCACCTGAATAATTGCTTGCAGCAGATGAAGCATGCAGACCTTATAGCCTCTACAACTACCACTATTGTAGATAAGGAAGAAGATTATTATGTGCCGGATAAATTTGACAATAGCCAATTAATACATGTAGATGATTGTGTATTATTCGCTACTCTATTTGGCATTAAAGATGTTTTTACCAGGTTTCAATTTAAAGATATCTATGCTGCTGATGCTCATTTTTTTGAAGAAGCTTCCAAATACTTCATCGTAAAAAAAGTTAATTTACGCAGCTACATTTATTACCGCAATATTCCCGGCAGTATCTGTTCCAATCTTAAAATAAAAAATTCTTTGGCATTTGTTTAATCAATTAAATGATTTCTCTTTTTTACCAGAACAGCCACTTGTAATGGCCTGTCATTTTACTGGTATTTATGATGTAAACCGAAGTACTGTTTTGCCCGATGATGATTTTGCATTGGTACAGGCCTGGGCTGAATCACTCAATAAACTGCAGGTAAACGGAATTGTTTTTCATAATAATTTTAGTGAAACAACTTGCCAGCTTTATCAAAGTAAATATCTACATTTTATAAGGGTAGCACTGGATGCAGCTTTTAATCCTAATGTTTTTAGATACATTGTATATCGTAATTTTTTAAAGTTGTATGCCAATAAAATTACCAGTTTTTTTGTAACCGATGTTTCTGATGTGGTTATGATAAACAATCCCTTTATATCCCCATATTTTAATGGCAATGCACATGCATTGTTTTGTGGCGATGAACCGGAAATTCTACAAAATGAATGGATGATTGACCATGCTGCTCATTTACGCAATCAAATTGAAAATTATGCTGCTTATGAAACTACTTTTAAAAATGCAGTTTTACTCAACTGCGGTATTATTGGAGGTAGTACCAGTATAATGCAAAATTTTATTGAGCAACTAGCTGCTATACATGAGCAATATAATGTTACCAACAACACTGCTTATACCGGCGATATGGGTGCGTTTAATTACTTAGTTCGAACACAATTTAATAATAATTTAATACATGGTTGCCCGGTAAATACTGTTTTTAAAGCTTACGAGATTGAAAGAACGGATTGTTGGTTTATGCATAAATAGCTTATTAATAATAGGTTTATTTATACCTTGTACAAAAGCCATTAGTAGATATATAATGGCTTTTTAGATAAAATAATTGAATACAGTAGTTGCAAGCCTGTAGTAACAAACTCACCGGCGTGTTAACAAATTATTAATTTGCACCTTGCGGTCCATTATTTCCTGGGCGCCTCATTGAGGGTTCAATTTCATCTTTCCATTTGTTCATTTGTACTTCTGTAAAAATTGTCTTTAATTTTGCATCCCTTGCCTCTGCCAATTCCTTGCGCCTGGTCATTAATGCCTCTCTGTCCATAGAGCCACTAGCCCTCCTATCTTCCAATGCTTTTTGCTGAGCATTAATAAATTCAGCTATTACCGTTTCTGTTTTGGTGGTAGCTGCTGCATCTAAATTTAAAGCAACCATTTTTTCCATAATTGCCTTTGTTCTTTCTTCCGGCGTTTGGCGTTGTCTGCCACCTTGTGCATTTAGTGCTGCAATGCTCAAAACGGCTGCAATAGCCATCAATACCAAATGTTTTTTCATTTTTTTGCTGGTTTAATGTAATGAATGAATTAATATTTATTTTTTATTGTTTTGCTTTTCTCTTCCATGGCCTCTGCGGTTCATTAATTTATAATAAGTAGTATCAAATACAATCGTTTGTGCAGGAGTACAAAGTTGCCTGATGCTTTTGATGTAATACAATTGGTTTAGCTCCATCATTTTTTGTGCTGTTACAGTTTTTTCTGCAGCTATTTGAATGGCAGAATCATTAAAATTGGCAGCAGTGAGTAATGTAAACTGTACATTTTTGTTGTTTCTCATACTGTCCCAAATACCACTTACTTCCTGTTGGTGTGCTTTGCTAATGGAGTCATATTGTAACAATTGCCGGCTGGTAAAACCAATATCATTTTTTAAAAACTTAGATACTATTGCTTTTCTATCAAATTTGTTACTGTATTTTTGGTTACCTTTTATTTGTAAAATAAAAATAATCATCACTATATAACTAATAAGAAATACGGTTACCAGTATCCAAAAAATTTTTAGCTGTTTTTTTTCAAGTATCATTATGGTTCAATATTTACAATGTCATAAATAGAGGTTAAATTATCTGTATTTTCATCTGCTATATCAGGTGCAGATTGAGCTGTATGTGCTACTATTGTGTAGCTTTCATTTAATAATAAAGCTGTAATATTTATTGTTATTAAAAAAATTAAGGCTCCAATAGCTACAGCAGGCTTACTTATAAAATAAAATGGATTGGTAAAGTAAGCAATAGCCGCTTTATTAATCCGGCTGTTAACCCTTGTAAATAAATAGGGTGGAGGAGTGGCTCTTTTTGCATTATCGGCACTGCCCATCGCTTCGTCTGCTAACTGATTTATGTGTGATTGTTTATCCATAGTATGTAAAATTTTATCGTACTAAATATTGGTGTAATAGCTTTGTAAATACTTTTTTAAATTGACTTTTGCTCTTACCATTAATGATTCAACAGCAGTTAAGGTAGTATTCATAATCTCAGCAATTTCCTGGTAGTTTTGTCCCTCTAATTTATGAAGCATAAAAGCTATCTGTTGATTTTCTGGTAATTGTTTCATTGCTTTAAATAATGCTGCTGCGCTTTCTTTTTTTTCTAATGCAATGCCAGGATGATTAAATTCTACAGCCGTTACCTGTTCCTCTTCTTTTCCAAAAAAACTTTCTGCAAAAGCAAACCTTTTTTTTCTTTTTTTCTTTCTTTCAGTATCTACTGTGATAGAAATGGTTATACGGTAAAGCCAGGTAGATAATTTACATGCTCCTTTAAATGTTCCCATTGTTTGATAAAATTTTACAAAAACATCCTGCGTTATATCATCTGCATCGGCTGCATTTTGTACAATACTAATGGCAGTATTATACACCATATCCTGGTACAGTTCCATTACAACAGTAAACGCTGTTTTATCACCCTGCTTTATTCTATTTATTAGTGCTTCAGATTGGCTCACTCCTTATTTTTATTTGTCGGCAGTTTTAAAAACTCTTCAACTTAACTTTTATTACCTTTATTTCTTCACCTGCTATATAGTAGGTGAAGTATTTAATGGCAGATAAAAGATAATCGTTTAAAACTATCTTCCAATCTAAATATTTTTAAAACTGCGAATTTGCACCACCGGGCCTCATCATTCCTTCTCTTATGGGTGTATTGCCGCCATTGTTTTGCCTTGATGGTACTCCAAAGTTTTTAAGGTTGTAACTAAATGTTAGCATAAAATATTGTTGTAAAACCTGGCTTTGTACATCTTCAATATAAGCGCCTGTTACTGTTCTGGCAATACTTTGGTTTTGTTTTAATAAGTCAAATACCGACAACCTGATTTCTTTATCTTTCTTTTTACCAATTTTTTTACCTATGGCAGCATTCCACAACCAATAGCTTTGGTTTAGTCCATCTGTAAGGCCGCTGAAGCTTTGATTGTTTACATCGTTTTGTACAAACCAACCCTTTTTACTCAATAAATTTATTTGAAAACCCGCTGATTGGTTAATGAATTTATTATTGATTGTGGCAATTGCTATAGTTTGTGCATTACTAATATTGGCGCTGTATGATAGGTTAAAATCAACATATTGGCTGATATTGCTTGCCAGTACTATACCGGTATTATAAGTGTAATTGTTGGTGGTGGTAAGCAAATAATTAGATAATCCTGGTAGTTTAGAATAGCTAAAACCAGCATTTATATTAACAGTAGTTTTAATGGTATTAACCGGTATACTATAGGTTAAAAATGTTCGTAAACTTTTATATCCATCCAGGTTTACAGGTTTGGTTAATTGCGACCCTCTTTTTAAAATTAGTTGTTGTTGAATAATAGAATCTGCTGATGCTATAAAGGTTGCGTTTGAAATATAATCGCTGGCAGTTTGTAAAAATATGTTGGCAAAAAAGCTGGAGCCATTTTTAGAATTGGTATAAGTATATCTGCCAGATACAAGATGTGTATAAGATTGTTTTAAAAATGGATTACCACTGCTTACCCTTAATGGGTTAGAAAGATTAACTACATCCTGCAGTTGATTAACCGATGGAAAAACCGTGGAAGCCCTGTAAAATAAACGAATATTTTTTTTGTTGGATAATTTTTTCATCCAACGTAAGTTGGGTAAAATATTAGCAAATGTTTGGTTTACAGATGATGTTGTTGGGTAGATACGCTGGCTTTGTAAGGTAGAATGCTGAAAATTTACACCAATATTAAACTGATCATCTCTGCTTTGGCCAAGGCGGTAACTTATGCCTGCATTATTTGTGTTAATGGTATTTTCAAATTGATTAGAAAGGGTAGTATCAAATTTTGTGTATTTGGCTCCATCCAATAAAAAAGTTTGCTGGTTGGCATTATTTTTTTGTGTTGAAGGTGTGTAGTCAATTTGTAATTGTCCTTTTTTGCCTATAGGTTCTGTATAGCTTATGGTAGCACCAATGGTATTTCCGTTACTGGTATTATTATAAAACTGGTTTTGTAAAGAGTCTAAAATAAAGCCTGTTTTAAAAAATCTAAACTGAGCATCTGTGTAGCTTTCAGCGTCATTTTTTGTAAAAGTAGTATTGATACCTAGCGATATACTTCTACCTCTTTTACTAAATGCATGGCGAAATAAAATAGTGTTACGGATATTGTATCCCTGCCGCATGCTTCGGCTATTATTAAAGGAAGTATTTACAGAATCATTTATGCCATAAAAATTTTGTGAGTTAGAAAAGCTATTACTATTGTTATTTTGAAAACTGATATTGGGAATTATAGAAATAGTATTGAAAGAGTCTAATTTATACTCTATTCGCATATTAATACGATGATTATTATTGGTAGAAGTAGTATTACTATTTTGTATGTTAAACTGATTTTTTGGATTAGCAAATGTTTCTGTATTTACCAGCGATAGATTATTGTTGGAGCTGTTGTTAAAAAAATAACTCCCTGCAATAGTCAATTTTTTGCCATACTGATTGCTGAAGTTAATACCGGCAGCATTGGTACTGCTAATGCCATTGGTAGCCCCAACAGTAAAATTATCTGAACCGCCGCCGCCTCGTCCACTGCCACCCCTGCCGCCGCCGCCGCCCCGGCCTGCACTGCTTGTGAGCCCGAGCAAATCTTGTGAGCCAAAATTTTGTTGATTGGTATTATTGAAATTACCTATTAAAGAAATACGCCTGCTACCTTTAAAAAAACTGATATTACCGCCTGCACTATAGCGGTCATCGGTGCCGTAGCCACTGTACAACCTGCCAAACTGCCCATTTTTAATACCCGATTTGGTTACAATATTTAATGCTTTTACTGAGTTGCCATCATCAAAACCGGTAAGTTGCGCCTGATCGCTCAGGCGATCAAATACCTGAATTTTATCAACAATTTCTGAAGGAAGGTTTCTTAAAGCAGCAGTAGCGTCATCTCCAAAAAAATCTTTACCATCAATGGTTACTTTTTTTACCTGCTCGCCTTGTGCAGTTACTGAACCATCTTTGGCTACTGTAATTCCGGGCATTTTTTTAATAAGATCTTCTGTGGTAGCATCGGGGTTTACTTTAAACTGCCTGGCATTAAATTCTGTTGTATCTGCTTTTTGTAAAACCGGCGAAGCTTTTGATACGGTAATAATTTCAGTAAGATTTTCTCCTGCTTTTATAAGCTGTAGTTTGCCTGTATTGATTAAACCTCCGTTGGTTACAATGGCTCTTTTTATATTTTCAAAACCTATGTTGGAAATTGTTAAAAAAAAACTGTCAGATGCAAGGTTGTTGAATTCAAATTTGCCCTTATTATCGGTTATAATTGATTGGATAGGGTTTTTAGTAAAATCTCTTTGTAAATAAATAATTACAGTAGCGCCCTGTATGGGTATTTGTGTAGCCTCTTCTGTAACTGTACCATTAATAGTGGAAGATTGAGCAACCGATATAGTCCAAAATAAGCTCAAAAGAAAAGTAATTAAATAAAATCGTGACATACATTATTGATTGATTATTACGTTAGACGTTTTTTATTAAAAAAAACAGGCGCAATTGCAAAAAAATTTCTGACCATCAGATTTTTCAATTTAATAGCCGAAACGAGATTTTTACTGTATCATTCCTTTTTAATAGCAAGTTTATGTTGCTTTGATGTTATTTTCTGCTAATAATAATATATCATGAAGTGCTTTTTTTTTACATAATCACCTAATAATCTAAAATCTAAAAATTAGCCTTACATTTAATTTTTAAAATTTTGTATTTTTTTTAACAATCACCAATTTTTAATTACAAATGAAAAAACTACTATTTTCTATGGCTACTGGCGCTTTGCTTTTCACTTCTTGCACAAAAACAAGTTTGTCAGATTTATCTTCTGTTAATGAGGAAGAAATTACGGAACCAACCCACCGCAGGTGTGCATCTGCCGAAGTATTGGAAGAACAATTAAAAGCTGATCCCACTTTAAGAACAAAAATGGATGATGTAGAGGCATTTACAAAAAGATTTGCGGCCAACAGATCAATGCAGCGGCTATCTCTTGATACCATGATAGTGCCGGTAGTAGTAAATGTTTTATTTAAAACAGCGGCAGAAAATATTTCTCTAGCTCAGATACAATCGCAAATTGATGTATTAAATGATGATTTTAAAGGAACCAATAGTGATGTAACTAAAGTACCTACTTTGTTTACAAGTGTAAGGTCTTTTGATACTAAAATACGTTTTGTACTGGAAACAATTGTAAGGCAAAGCACCAAAAAAACGGGGTGGAGTACCAATGATGCTATGAAAAAATCTCCTGGAGGCATTAGCCCAACAAGCCCAACTACAAAATTAAATATGTGGGTATGTACTTTGAGCGGAGGTATTTTAGGCTATGCACAATTTCCGGGAGGTAGTGCTGCTACAGATGGTGTAGTGGTTTTAAACAGGGCTTTTGGTAGCCGTGCAAAATTTGCTGGCGGTTTTTATACCACTACGTACGATTTAGGCAGAACAGCCTCTCACGAAGTAGGCCACTGGTTTAACCTGCGCCATATTTGGGGAGATGCTACCTGCGGCAATGATTTTGTTGGTGATACACCCTTGCATACAACTGCTAACTATGGGTGCCCTGTTGCTAATATAAAAAGCACTTGCACCGATACCCCTGTAATGATGACAATGAATTACATGGATTATACCAATGATGCGTGTATGTACATGTTTAGTGCCGGACAAAAAACACGTATGCAGGCTACTTACGCAGTAGGTGGACCACGTGCAAGCTTCCGTTAATACAGATTAAAACATACCTATAAATAAAAAGGCTGCTTTACCGCAGCCTTTTTATTTATAGGTATGTACAGCTAAAATTTAAATATTTTATGAGCGGTTTAACCCGGAATTTTGCTGGTAAATACTATAAAGGTTGCTTCCAAAAACACTCATAGTCTGGCACCAGGGCATTGCAAATCTTTTTTATCCTCCACATAGTTTTCTGTAAGTAATGATATGTTTGCATACTAAATCAATGATTTAAGTTTGCTCCATTTATACCCAAATGTGCAGGTGAAATCGTATTAGTTTATCAGCCCAAAAATTTGGATTAAACCAAAATAAGAAAACGTACATCATATTCAGTAAATTTGAGCGCCTTGATTATCACCTATTTAAATATTTGTTTACAATGACAAGCAATCTTTGCAACACTATCTTTAACCAATCAATTGCTGATTATCATTTACAAGATGCTGTTGAAACGCCTATTCAAAACCCTTATCCTGCAGCTTCTTTTGAGCATTTGTTATACCATAAAAACTGGATAGATACGGTACAATGGCATCTCGAGGATATTGTTCGCAACCCGGATATTTTACCAGTAGAGGGTTTACGGCTTAAAAGGGCTATCGATGGTAGCAATCAGGTACGTACAGATATGGTAGAATACATTGATGCCTATTTTTTAGAACAATTTAAGGCTGTACAACCTTTAGCCGCAGCTACTATCAACACAGAAAGTCCGGCATGGGCAATTGACAGGCTATCTATATTGGCGCTTAAAATTTACCACATGCAGGCAGAAATCAGGAGAGCGAATGCAACAGCAGCCCACATAAATAATTGTCAGGAAAAACTAAACATCTTATTGGAGCAACGCAATGATTTATCGCAGGCAATTGATGATTTGCTGGTAAATATTGCCAGTGGTAATATTTATATGAAGGTGTACAAGCAAATGAAAATGTACAACGACCCTTCTCTTAACCCAATACTTTACCAGCAACAAATTAATTGATTGACAGCCCAAAAACATATATTAGCCATAAGGTTTTCTGCCATGGGCGATGTGGCTATGACGGTACCTGTAATTAAAAATGTTTTACAGCAAAATCCGGATTTGGTAATAACAGTAGTATCCAATGCGCTTTTTCAACCACTTTTTGCCGGGCTTGAAAGATGTAATTTTTACTCAGCAGAATTAAAAGGAAAACACAAAGGTGTTGCTGGAATATATAAGTTGTACAAAGAGCTAACACTATCGCATAGGTTTACTGCTATTGCAGATTTGCACAGTGTACTGCGATCTACTATACTTACTTCTTTGTTTAAGCTACGTGGCTACCAATCAGCCACTATTAATAAAGGCCGTGCAGATAAAAAGTTATTAACAAAAAAGGATAATAAAGAATTTCATCAGTTGCCAACTTCTTTTGAGCGATATGCAGCAGTATTCAAAAAAATAGGTTTCAATTGCAGTTTACAAGCTGAAGAAGCAATTTATCCAAAGCAAATAATTCCTGCAGATGCGTTGCAGTATTTTACTAACAGCAGTTCCATTATTGGTATTGCCCCATTTGCGTTTTATAAAGAAAAAATGTTTGCCTTAGAACGGATGAAGCTGGTTGTACAAAATATAAGCAACAGCGGTAGTACTGTTCTTTTATTTGGCGGAGGTAAAGAAGAAATTGCAATTTTACAAAGTTGGCAACATCAACTACCGGATAACGTATTTAGTGTAGCGGGTAAATTTTCTTTTGCAAATGAATTAGCCATTATTAGTAACCTTACTCAAATGATAAGTATGGATTCTGCAAATATGCACCTTGCTTCATTATTTGCGGTGCCGGTTATTAGTATTTGGGGAGCCACGCATCCTTATGCCGGATTCTATGGTTGGGGGCAGCAACCAGAAAATATAGTAAGTGTTGCTATTGATTGTCGCCCTTGTTCCGTTTTTGGTAATAAACCTTGTTGGCGTGGCGATAATGCCTGTATGGCCAAAATAACGGAAAAAATGATTGTAGATAAGGTTATGAAATAACGGGTTATCGATTTGGAATTGATGCAGGGCAGGGATTTATTGCTCGTAAAGCCCTAAAACTGAATCCGATTGAAAAATTACCAAAAACGAAAACAACAACAAGCCAAATTGATATTCGTAAGCAGAAATAGCTGCCAATCGTTTCGAAGAAAAGCCTTACTTATAGCAATACTTTTGTAGGGCGTTTGTACATGTCATACAGTCTTTTTAATTTTTTTCTGCGATTGAATAATAGCATATATCGATGGCACTATAAGTATGCTTATTATGAAAGGTAAAAACCATATACCAAGTCCATTAAATCTTTCTGCTGTAATTAGTAAAGTAGATAAAATGACAATGGTGAAAATTAGTACAACTGAAACCTTTAGTATTCTTATCATTCTTGTTGCAATTGTATATTGCCTCTTTGCATTTTCCGCTGTTATTTTAGTCGTGTAATTATAAATGTGGGGATATTTATTCAGTTTTGTTAAACCCAAATAAATAATTGTAGGAATGATAGGTATCAATAGTAGTGTCTCTTTACTTCCATAACCGTCTGGCTTTCCTGATAAATTGAAATGTATAGCAACCGTGTCAGGCGACTGAAAATAGTTGTAAGCTGTGAGTATCCATAGTATGATAAGCAAACTAATTCCACTAATTTCCAGCAGTTTGTCAAAATGAGTTAAGTCAATTTTTATTTTAGGTCTTACTTCCATTAAGTCTGTCAATTTTGGTTAAGTTCAATTCTATGCCGCATACCTACCTGTTTTAATATCAATTTTATAGAAGCGCATTAATTTTTTTTAGTGTTATGCAAAAGGCTCTTGTATAGATTTTGCAGGGATGAGAAAATCATTTAGTGCCTTCACTATTCAAATTGATACAATCTTTTAACCTGAACCAAACTCCCTTACAATTGAATAAGTTGGCTCAATATTACAACACTTGTCTTGTTCCAGCAATTGCTCATCTTTTTAATAACACAAACCCTAAAAAATTATTGATAAATGTAGCGGATAGGAAGATACTCTATTTAGGTAATGCCGCAAGTAAACCTGTATAGTTATAATTTTTAGTTTGAGGTATTTTTATCAAACAACCTATCCTTTTTAGGTGAATTAAAATAAATACCTTAAAAGTGTTTCAATTTTTCACATTGGCTGCTTTTAATAAATATGGTAGCTTTACCTGCAAACACTAGTTGTAGCGTTATGCAAAAAAATGAGCAAGTAATTGAACAGACAAAAAAATGGATTAATGATATTGTAATTGGCTGCAATTTTTGTCCTTTTGCTGCTAAAGTAGTAAAGCAACAAGCTGTATTTTACCAGTTAGAAAATAGTGAAGATTCGGCAGTTTGTTTAGAAACTTTTTTTAAAGAATTAGAGCGTTTAGATGAGGATGAAACCATTGAAACCAGTTTTTTGATATTTCCATCTTCCTATCCTTTGTTTGATGATTTTCTCGATATAGTTGCAGCAGCAGAAGGATTGCTTTTTAAGAGTGGTTATGAAGGAATTTACCAGGTGGCAAGTTTTCATCCAGATTACCAGTTTGCAGGTTCATCTTTGGAAGATGCCGCTAATTATACCAATAGGTCAGTTTATCCTATGTTGCATTTATTAAGAGAAGCTAGTATTGATAAGGCTTTGGAGCATTTTAATGATCCCGAAGCTATACCCGGGCGCAATATTAATTTTGCCAGAGAAAAAGGTACCGCCTATATGAAACTGTTAAGAGATGCTTGTTTTATACCGCATATAAATTCTCTATAGTTTCGTTTTAGCGTAGCTTTTTAAGTTTGATTATTTATTTTCGTCCTACTCCATTATTGCTTAAAGAAAAAGGGCTGCCTTTGGTGAAGCAGCCCTTTTTGATAATCTAATTCTTACCTATTTTTTAAGAAACGTTGTTGTTAAAATGCGTTGATTTTTGCCGTCTGATAACTCTATCCAGTAAATACCGGCAGGCCAACGGACAATATCTACATTTGTACTGTAATTACTGCTATTAAATGATTGGATAAATACTGGCTGTCCCATGGTATTGATAATACGAATGCTATGCATACCCTGAAGCAGATTGGCTGCATTTATCACTAGCCTTGCATCTGCCGGATTAGGGTAAATATTAATGTTACCCTTTACAGAAATAAGCACCGTTGCTATGGCAGAATAGCTGAATTTGCCATCTTTATCAACTTGCTTAATCCGGTAGAAATTTTTACCCATTTTATAACCTGCATCTGCAAACTGGTATTGGCTGCCTTGCGCAAGATTGCTTGACGATACAACACCTGCCTGGCTAAAACTCCGTCCATCTATACTATGTTCTACAATAAAATAGCTGTTGTTAAACTCTTGCGATGTACTCCATTTTACCAATACTTTACCTGCCACCAATTGTGCAGTAATGGCTGCAAACCTTACCGGTAAAGGAGATTGCGCTTCCACTTTTATTAATGGTACTACTTCTACTACTAATGTATCTCTTGCACCTAAAAAACCAGCTTGCAGTTCATCAAAACCCAATAACAACCCTTTAATAGTAGCAGGACTGCTATTGCTGATGCCACCGCCTCCCGAGATATAGCTTACACCTGGCTCGTTGGTAATATTACGGATGCTTCCATCGCTGTAAAAACCAACAAGGCTAAAATTGCTGCTATCGCCAATTGGTATTTGTGGTACCTGTTCGTTGTAGTTTTGTACAAACCGAATACTATCCAAGGTAACTCCTGCACCGGGGTTAATTCTTATCAATGAGCTATCGGTAGTTTCGTTGCCCAAAGCATCAAACCCAAATACTTTAAAATCTATTTCACTCGCAACATCTGCTGGTACCTTAAACCGAAATAATGAATCCGGACTTTGCACGGCAAATGCGTCTAAATCGCTCTCGTACCCCATGCCAAATAGTATTCTTTTTACACCGCTGCTTGCTCTTACGGTAACTATTACAGAATCGCCCCGGTTATAAAAAGCGCCATAAGCAGGACTTATTATTTTAACCGAATCTACCGCCGCCGGCCTGCCTGCCACTGTACCCAATACCGGATTCCATTTAAGTTTTGCAGGATGAAAACCATTGGTGGAAAATAAAGGAGAACTGGTTTTTTCCCTGAATAAACTAAGTACTTTGGTGTAGATAGGTGGTGATGTGTGTACGTTAAAATGATTAAAACCTGTAAACAATGTATTGGCATCAACCATGCCACCTACCTGGCTTTCATCAGAAACTATCAGGTCGTTTTTACCCTTATAAATTTGTTCCATACAAGTGTTTAGCGCCGTATTCCATGGGCAGCTTGTGTTTTTTGTTAACCAATATTTTGCGCTAAACAACAATAATTTAGCAGCCATTACATAAGGGTTTGCCTTACCAAAATTTTGTCCGTTTGGTAACAGGCTAAAGTATTCAGTTGGCTTTAGTTTTATGGGCGATTCAATAAAATCATTTAATGCTCCATTGGCTTTTTCTGCCCAGGCACCAAACTCATCATTTGAATGGATAACATGGCTTGGAACTACGTTGCGGTTTAAATCTGTACCATTTAATAAACTATCTATAGGGGCTTTACCAATAGATAAATTATTGAGTGCTCCTTTAAATGGATCTTTCCCGACTTTTTTTAATACCCAACGGAAAAAATTGTCTTTATCTTCTACAATATTTGCAAGCGGCGAGCCACTGTGTGGGGTGTTGATAGTAATTAACTTGTGAATATCTTTTTTATAAGGACCTGCACCATTTCCCTCCTGTAAATAAAGCCTGCTTAAAATGCCGCCCATACTATGGCTTACAATATCAACCTTACCAACACTAAATTGATTTTTGCCACAATCTTCTATTAATTTATCAATATAACTGGCAATAAAAGCTCTGTTATAGGTAAACTCTCTGTCACTAGCATAGGACGGGGTTGATAATTGATATTTTTTATAGCTGTAAATACCGTTATTAAGCAGGTATGCTTTCATGTTTTTCCATGTTTCTTCTCCAGACCATAAGCCATGCAACAGCATTACAGGTGGAAGCATAAATTTTACCGGAATATCTAAAATTATTTTTTCTGGTGATAAGGTAGTGTCCACTATTTGCAAACGAACTGCTTTTCCATTAAACTGTGTACTAACAGTAAATAAATCATTGATGTAAGTTGGATGGGTGTATTGCAATCGCAGGCTGTCATTTGCCATGGGGTTAAGGTATCTTACCCTAAATGATCCATGCTGTTCAGGATCGTATGCTGCAAAAGCATCTTTTATTCTAAACTGCAAATTTTTACTATCACTCCCGGTCCATTTTAAAATAGTTGCTCTACTGCCATCAGCCGAAATAAATAAAGTGTCTTTATCAATAATGCTTTGTGGTTTTTTAGAATCATATATTGCAATCAGCCTGCGTAAACGATCATCATCAGTTATTGTGCTATTGGTTGAGTTTGGTTTAAGGGTATAAATGGCAAGGTCGCCTGTTTTTATTTTATTTACACCTGCCCCTGTACAAGCCCATATAGAGCCATCTTTACCTACTGCAATACCAAATATAGAATTAGACGATAAACCTTGTGTAGTAGTGTACACTTTGTAAGAACTATCGTTGCCGTAATCTCCTGCCCCTTTGTAAACAAGCAGTCCATTACTTGTGCCAAAATATACTTCTCCTGTTGGGCTGCCGGCAATGCTATTTGCCCTAAATACAGTTGAGGCAGGCAATGCAGCGGGTACACCAATATAATGCCAGCCGGCGGTATCATGCACTGCTATGCCTTTAAACCCATTCATGCCAGCCCAAATACGGCCTTTTGCATCTTTGTATAATGCCCATGGGCCGAAATTGCTGTTGGTTATGCCAAAAGGAATGCTTGTGTTATTTTGATCAAATTTACCAATATAGTTACCTGCCAAATCGTAGCGAAGTATGCCAGCCGTAATAACAGTGCCTGCATCATAACCATCACTTCCAACCCATACTTCTGTGCCAGCCTGTACTGCAGATCTGCAGGTACGTCTTTTGCCAATACTGTAATTTTCACTTTGATAATTATTACCTACACCTATTAATATGCCGGTTGGTTCTGGTAAATCTGCCCCTTTAATAAATGTAAAATTGCTCCCGTTAAATCGGCCTACCGCTCCAGGTGCAAAATGGTAACGACCGTTAAAGTTGAGAAATGAAGGATAAGTCATAGAATCGTGGTAGGAAGCTGCACACCATGGCGTGCCGGTACTATCTATGCAAATGCCTAACACATTCCTTGTAGGTGGGCCCTGGGATGGGTTTTGGCCAAGTACAGGCCTGCCTCTGTAATAAGTTCTTGCATTGGGGAATTTAGTATCAATTCTATGTACACCGCCATTAAAGTTCATATTGTTGCCAGCCTCTCCGCTTCCCAAATAAAGCACATAGCCAGATGAAGCTACCCATAAATTATCGCCGTTTATAGCAAGCTGCCTTATATTGCTTTTTGCAAATGCCAAACCAAAACCGCTCCAATTTTTCCATACGCTTTGGTCAAATTTCCAAAGTCCTTTGCCATTAGTGCCTGCAAATACATTTCCATTGTCATCAATGGCAATACTGGTAAATGCTGTATCTTTTTTGTAAACTACAATATTGGCCGGGCTTGTTTGTGCAATAGTAATTGCAACACCAATAAGGTTAAAAATGGCGACAAGTAAAATTTTTTTCATATAAGATGTTGTTAGTCTTGTTGGGAGATAAAGCTTGTTACAAACAGCAATATAGTAATTTTTACGCTACACAATAAATGAATTACTTACAACAATTGGTACTTGCCAGTGAAGCAATTGTATAGTACAGGCAAGTTTTTTTACCAGGCTTTAGAGTTTAGATAGTTGTAAGTAGTGCATATTAAACCTAAATTTTGAAGGTAGAAGCCGTAATAAATTTACAACTTTAAAATATGGGTAAAAATGCAAAAGCTGGTATTTTTTAAAAAAGGTGAATAACCTAATTACTCAAATTTAACCCCCATTTTTACACTAAACTTTAAATGCTTTAGAATATTTTTTTGTTGATTAAATAATTTTACTACTTTAAAAATTCCCGATTAGTTTTAGCGTGTCTAAAAATTACTTTATTTTATGGATTGCAATTCCCTAATAAAGGCAGAGGGAGCATCCCAAATTGTCGCTCCTGATTTCGGTCTGTGAGGATACCGACCGAGGTTCAGCCGTGGTCGGTGTCCTCACAGATCACTTGTTGCTGCGACAATTTGGGATGCACCCAGGGCATAGGCCGATAGCTCCAATTTGCTGGGCTAAATAACGCCAGATTATAAACGCCAATAATCCGGTGATTGAAACAGTAAACCTTATCTTTTATTTCCGGAGATAGCCAAAGTACAGTTGGTATATATTAGTTGTGTACATTAGTGGTGTATATTATTTACGATATAAAATAAAAAAAATGTTCCAACAAGAAATTGTTGGAACAACAAGCCTTTCAGTTGTGAATAGTTATGTAGTATATAAAAGCACTCTCTAAATTGGGGTAATTAAAAAACTAAAAGCATAACGCAAAAAAAGTTGGGTTTGTAGCGTAGCCTGTCGTAAAACCATATTTCTACTATCAACAATAATGCTTTGTTAAACTTAGCAGGAAAAACGCTATTGGGTTAATCACCTTTAAATTGGAGCGCATTTCAATTTTGTTTGCTCACCTTGTAAAGATTTTTTAGGCACTATCAAATAAAATAATTTATTTCGCAACCGTTTTGTTCTAATGTCCTTTATTTCATTCGGCTAAACTAGCCCTTACAAGTTACTCCTTGGCAGAGCTTGTTTCCATTTGGTTAAGCCCTATAAAGATATTGCCTGTGTGTGGTTCTTTAAACCAAAATATTTCATCCACGTTAATACCTTTGTTATTCAAATTTTTATAGAGGCTTTTATAACTTGTGTTAGAATATTTTCTCTGGTAATTGTAAAATATAAGCCACCTGTTTAGCATATCATAACAATCTTTAGTTTCTTCAAATTCATAACACCTGCAAAGTACTCTTACAACAAACTATGATAGGATTCTATATGTGCGTTTTACTCTGGGGGGCCAGTCTGTTTTGCTCCTCACTAATATGTTTTACAGCTAGCTACGGCTTTGTAAGCATATCACAATAATACCCTAACCTTCAATTATTTAGCGGCGTTTAAAATTGATTTAGTAATGCTGCCTTCTTTTACCAGTATCTTATTACTATTATTGCCAAGGTGATACATGGAAATTTTTGAGAAAATCGAGCGATTTATTTTTTAGATTATTCATGATATCTGCTGCTACAAATCTAAGTTTGTATAAAGATCAATGAACGACTATCCGCAAAGAGGTGAAAACAAAAGATTAGCTCCATAATAAAGATTTTCCGTTCCAATCTTCGAGTACCTTCTCCTTTGGAGAAGGGTTGGGATGAGGCCACGTTACACAATTTTTAATGAAAGTTATCTATTTTGTAAAGTTGCACTCAATTGCGGATAGTCATTGACCAATGTTAATAACAGGGGGTAATAAACCAAAGAGGCATAATTAGGATAGGATCCGATTACATGGTTAAATGTTACTTGTGCAATGTTATTTCCCCCTAAGCGAAAAACCAATTTCTACAATCTTTTTTGCGATGGTGCATTAATCCAGCGCAATACATATTTTTTTCTAAATTTCCTTTTAATCCCTGTCGTCATCCACGTCATTGTGATTATCACCTCCCAAACTATAGTAGTTATTTTCTTCATCTTCATTTCCAATTGCTTCCTGTTCGTCATCCAGTTCAGCACCAGGCACATCTAAATCGTCTCCAGATTTATATTGAGTAAACCCGATATCTATAGGGTCTATTTCATTAGCCTGTTCTTTAATTACGATTTGATTAAAATCCTTCAATTTTGTTACGTCTTCGGGATTTATATTTACTTCTTCCACGCTTTTATAATAAATGTCTTCATTTACCGTGGATAAAGGATAAAAATCAGCTCCAGCATTATTTTTGTAAGCTTCATTTTGTAACGGTTTGATAATATCTTT
>JBBQTZ010000058.1:0-20361 GCA_038234405.1 Chitinophagales bacterium | reverse complement strand
TGTTTCTGTTCTTTCTGCTTTTGCAGCTTTGTCTTGTGCTGCTTTTCTTTCTGCTTCTGTTGGTACAACTTTAGCCCTTACTAAGTCAGCAATAATTTTCTTAGAAAGTTTTTTGAGATTAGGGTCGGTAAAATCAAAAATTTCTTTAAAATAATCTTTCAGTTGTTCAACTACTTTTCTGTCTGCTTCTATTGAATTGTCAATGCTAATAAGCAACGAAGTTTCAACATTTGTAAAAAGTCCTTGTGATGTTAAGTTTGAAGAACCAATAATCAGTTCTGTTTTGTCAGCACCTTCAAACAAGTATATTTTGGGGTGAAAAATTGTATATGATGGTTGATAAAAAACAAAAGCATTTATTTTCAAATTCAAAAGTGCTTCCAATGCTTCTTTTGAAGTTCCTTTTTGGTCAACTCCTGTAATGATTGTAATTATATTCAGATGTTTTTTAGCTGCTGCGATATGTTTTGAAAGACCGTTTACACCTGTCTGACTTGCAAATGCAGATATGCCTACAAAAGAATGAAAGTCAGTGTCTGCCAAAAATTTTATTAAGTATTTGCCAACAGAATTATTTGACATCGGTTCGTATCCTTGTCCTAAAATTGCTATATTCATTTGAATACTAAAGTTTTGGCAAATATAGCCAAAAGATGAGGGGGTCATTTTTTGTTAGAAAGTGTATGCTTTGTTACCATGGAATTAGCTGGGTATGTTTGATAGGGTTGCAACTTACGATTGAGTATTGCTGCCGGCAGGATATTCATTGCTGTGTATGTCCCCAACCGATAATGAATAAAGATAAAAAAGTGAAGATAAAAAACAAAAGCCCAAAGGTGTTAGTCAATCCCGGGCAAACCCCCAATTAGGAAGCGTTGGTAGTTGTGATATTGTTAAGCCAAAATATTACCAAACCACCTGTAAGCCTTCTTTAATTTCTTTGAGTTGTAAATCTGTTCTTTCGTAAACGTGTTTTCCAAGTGGTAAACTACGTTTTAGTTTCCAAAAATATCTTGCTTCTTGCATTGTCTTTTCTGGATTGTCTGCAAAAAAGTTTCGGATATATTTGTTGTATTGATTACTGTATGGGATTTCTGATTTATATGTTTTATCTTTTTGTAACGCTTTATTTTTCTTCCATTCCTTAACTGCATCTAGTAACTTTTTCCCGGTATTCTCTTTTATCCAAGCCATTAGTGAAATCGAAAAAGCAAATTTCTGTCCACAATTTTCTTTAAAGAACTGTCTGGTGTTTTCTCCGTTCCTGTAACTATCTGTAATGATTGTATCAAACGTTAATTTTTCTTTTGCCCAATTAAACTTTGAAATAGTTTTATTTTCAATTTCAACTTCTTGTTTTTTTCCATCAAGTTTGTTTGCAAGTCTTTCTAATATTTCAAATTTTGAACCTTTATAACCTATGGGTATAGTTTTAGCAAAACATACCAATTCTTCTTTAAGCCAATACCATTTTCTTAGCTCTTCTCCTGCGGTTACGTCTAAAATGTTTCGTCTCTTCACGTTATTTTTTGTTGGTTTAGCATCCTAAAATTGGCAAAAACTATTTTTTTGTATTGTAAGGAATGTAATTTTCCCATTTCCACGGTGTAAAAATATCCCCAATTGTATAAGCCAAAAGTTCTTTAAAAATGCTTTCACCATTATCATTATTTGTCATTATTATTATTGCAATTTTTTTATCAGGAAAGCAGATAGAGTAATGTCCCCAACCATCATCGTGTCCTTCTTTAAAAAATGCTTGTCCGTAAGGGCTTTTTAAAACGCCAACACCTAAACCATAACTTAATTCAATATGGTCGTTTTCTGTGCTGTCAACTTTAGCAAGTGGACCAAATTGTCGTATTGATTTAATACGGACTTGTGGCGAAATCATTTGTTTAAAACTTTGTTTGGTTAAACCCTTTCCACTAATTAAAGCAGTATAAAATTTTGTGAAGTCTGTAAGTGTTGTACTCATAGAACCACCTGCACTTGCTTCCTTCCATTTCATTAATTCGTAAAGTTCGCCTTTTTCATTGTGTCCATAGCAGATTAAACTGTCAAATCTTGTTTGCCAAACTTGGCTTGTATTTGTTAATCCAAAGGGTTTAAAAACTCTTTCTTGTGATAAAGTTTCATAATCTTTGCCACTAACTTGTTCTATAATAAATTGAAGTAAATAAAGGCCTTCGCCTGAATAACTATACCGGCTTCCTGGTTCAAATTTAATCTTCAGTTTCTTGTCTGCCTCAAACCAACGCCAATTTGGAAAACCTGTTGTATGTGTCAAACACATACGAGCTGTTATTTTTTTATAACGGCCGTCATTTTGTAAGTGTTGATATCCTCTGTTCCAACCGTTTATTTTGTATTCTGTAAGTGGTTTGTAAAGATATTGGTAGAGTGGTTTATCCAAATCTATAACTTTATCTTGTACAAACTGCATAGCAACATAAGCAAAAACTGTTTTGGCGAACGAAGCACCATACATTACAGAATTTTCTTTAAATACTTCGTTCTTTTGGACATTTGCTAAACCAAAAGTTTTACTAAAAATAGGTTTATTATTATTGAAAATAGAAATTGCAACACCGGAAACGTTGGCGGCTTTCATTAAAAACTCAATTTTGTGTAGTACGCTGTCTACTGGAATTTTCGTTCCGTTTATTCTCTTAATAGTCTGTCCAAATGTGAAAGTAGCAAACAGAATAAAAGTAAAAGTTGATACAATTTTTTTCATAAAAGGGTTTTTTATATAGAGCAAACTAGCGAGGATTTTTACTGGACTGCCAATCATTGCTAATACAGCCCCAACCGATGATGAATAAAGATAAAAAAGTAAACGTTAACAAATACAACTTCAGCGATGTTTGTCTAGCTCAGATGATGCTGATAGCGATAAAATGCCCATTGCTCCAACATTCAACAAGCCTTGAAGCAAAACCCAAAGTAAGCTGCTGCGGCTTATACTTCGGTTGTTTTGCATTCATTAGTTAGGCAAGCATGTGTCTCTGTTTTATCCGCCAATTTTTTCCATTCACACTTTCCAAATAATCTTCCATAATAGAATTATAAATTCCAATACAGTGAGGCACAATACATCCGATATAAACTGATGTGTAACCAAATTATTTTTAAATTTTCTTTTCAACCTCTTGCATTTTGTTCCAATCAACAGTAGGTTTTGGTACTATTAAACCTGTCTCAAGTATTTTACCATTTTTTAAGTTTCTATTTTCAGCGAAATAATTATACTCCTCATTCAGTCCATAGTAATGTAAAGAAATCATTATAAGGTAGGCACATGAAAGAAGGATGAAGGCTATTGGAATATTCAATACAATTCTTCTGATATAATTTTGCTTACGAAACACAAATAAACCAGGAAAAAGACCGACCGCCGGAACTATCGCAAAAATTGCTGTATTTCTAAGAACCTCAATGTTCTTCCAAAAGATGTTTCTGTCTTGTCCAAAAGACGTTATGTAAAGAGTGAAAGCAATTACAAAAAATATAATTGCTGTTATTACCAATATTATTTGTGAACGTTTTGTAATAAGGGTGTTGCGTTTGCCATTGCAGCTTACCAGTAAACTCAGGCAAATATTAGCGGGTTTAAAATAAGCTTTTATTAATTTTCTTACATATACAAATTTCATTTTAAAAATTGTACTTACCTTCTATTTCTACTAATAGTGAAAGTTTTTAGGCTCTTCGGTAATGTTAGTAGGTATTTGTAAAAAGTGTTTTTTATTTTTTGCAAAAATGCAATGGAATTCGTGAAAGTATTATCTAGTATTTTAGCAGTAAAAAAGCCATGGTTAATTAGTTAAATAGCTGTTACCTATTTTACTATTTGTAGTAAGCATTGCAGTTGAACTTAGCTTTGTGCATTGTAAACTTGCTAATTAATTATTTGAAGATTTCTATTGCTATAATGGTGATAGCGCAAGAGGATTGAATGATGTCTTTTTATTTCTATTACTTTTTTAAGTATTGGCAGGGTGAATATGGTAGTTATTGATATATTGCTATATTTTTTTAAAGTGATAATGTGGTAAAAGCCAAATTAAAAAACTATCAGTTAAATGGCTGCGGGATAGGAGTGCCCGCCCGGCTCTTCCATTCGGACGGGCCCGCCCGGCTGAACACCATTCGGACGGGTCCGCCCGGCTTAGCCATTCTGATGGAGATACCCCGAAAAAATGCTGCTTCTAATACCAAGGTATAAGCACCCAAAATTTTATTATACCCAATTTTTTTATAGCATTGGCACTCAGCTTTACTCTCTTACTTTCTCGCTGAAAAAAATACGGCAACGGGCAATAATTCTGGTAAGCATCAGGTTATATTAACCTCGGTAAAAAAGAAGGGTGTATTTTTTATTAGCTGGTTGTTGTATCAGTGTAGTAAAATTATAAGTCGGTAGTTTGTACCCTGTTTTTACTCCAGTAAAAAAATATTGCCAGGTAGCAAATAGACAGTGCAAGACCAATGTACATATAATCATGCGGCATTGCAACAGCTTTTTTTGCCAAATCGCCGAGGGTTGTTTTGGGGATGCGTAATAAACCATCGGCTGCGTTCATAGGCAGGTAGTCGCCAAGGTTGCCTGCATCAAACTGGTAATTTTCTTTTAATTTATATGAAGCCACTTCCAGTAAGGTAGATATAAAATTTTCGAACCAGAGATATACAAAAAATAGCCCAATAGCGAAGCCGGTTTTTCTTACCAACACACCAATTAACAGGGCAATCATATTGTAAGTAAGTGCTTTTAAAAAGAAGAATCCTACACTTTCAAAATTGGTTACTGCAAACGAGGTACCGGAAGCAAAGCCAAAAAGGAGGGCAGTAACAATAACCATTAGCGTGGCTGCTAAGGCAACTATTATTGCCATTGCAATTTTTACATTGATAAATTGTTGCCGGCTCCAGCCATCAATAATATTTTGGCGGTGGGTACGAAAAGTAAATTCGTTGGTAACCAGCATAATGAGTACAAGGCCGGGCAACAAAAGCAACCAACCACTTACGTAACTGCACGTTTGCCATACAAAATCAAAATCGTAGGGTGAGGAGGAAGAAACCAATCCTATTGGATCTGCCTTATCAACTACATTTTTTTTAAAAGAAAAAACAATATAGTTGGAGGCCAATATGCCCACCATAAAAAACAAACTGATAACAATAAAGGCTGAATAACTTTTAAGTTTCAACCATTCTATTTTTAATAATTGTACCACGGTAATATTAGTTTGTAAGTTCAAAAAATTTAGATTCGAGGCTTTTCTTTTTAACGGTAAGATGATTTAGCACCACGCCATTGTTAAAAAAATGCTGATTTAACCGGGCAAGATTGGCAGTACCTAGTGGGTAAAAAAACTGAAGTAAATTACCATTTTCTTTACTGCTGCTAAATCCCTTTAATTGGGTAGCTGCCTGCTTTAATTGTAACAGGTTATCGGCCCCAACTTCTACAATATCTTCGTGCGCCAATATTTCATTTACATCGCCTGTAACCACTAGCTCTCCCTTTTTTAAGATAGCTACATGGGTACATACTTTTTCCACTTCATCCAGCATGTGGCTGGCCATTATAATGGTTTTACCTTCGCTGCGTAACTTTTTAATCAGCTCTCTTATTTCTGCAATACCAACAGGATCGAGGCCGTTGGTTGGTTCGTCGAGTATCAGTACATCGGGATTACCTAGCAGGCAGGAGGCTATTGCAAGCCGTTGTTTCATACCAAGAGAGTAGGTGCTGAATTTACTGTTTTTGCGCTGGGTTAAATTTACAATCTGCAATACCCTTTCAATATCATTTGCCCCTCGCTGCTTGATGGCGGCTGCAATTTCCAGGTTTTTTACAGCGCTGAGATAGTGGTAAAAATTGGGAGTTTCCAAAAAGGTACCAATTTGGCTTCGATGGTTTGCAGCAGGCAGTTCATCAAACAAAGTATAGCTACCCTGGGTTGCCATTAGTATATCTGAAATGATACCGAGCATGGTTGTTTTTCCACTGCCATTGGGACCCAAAATACCAAATACAGCGCCTTTTGGTACACTAAAACTTACCCCTTTTAATGCGTGCACCTTTCCATAGGTTTTGTGCAGGTTTATAACTTCAAGTATTGCCATTATAGAAAATTTTTAAGGCAGGAAGATAAGCGATTTTATGAGTGAAATATGATTAAAAGTTTATGAATGGTTGATTATACCCTAATCTTAACTAAAAATTGAATAGCAGTGATTAACTGCAACGATGATTTCGCATTTGAAAATCTACCGCTGGGTTAAACTGCTTCACAGCTAAACTATATATTTTTACAAGTGGCTTTACTGTACCGATTGAATTATAACTGTAAAATTTACAATTAATCACTTTAAAACCCAAGGCGTAAATAAGCAGTTAACTCACTGTAAAAATACTGTAGTGGCAAGTTAAATAATAATGTACCTGTATTTACCACTTGCAACAATGGTTAAAAATCAGGGCTTACAACCAGCAACTATGGCACAGCAACTGCTGTAGTAACAAGCCTTTAATAGTAAGAAATAGCTGTTACCAAAGGGGCATTGTAAAATGTGGTTCAAAATTTCGGTATGGTGGAGCCACATAACCGGGGCCATATAGTAATTGGTGTACTCACCAACTACTAAGCGCTGTGTCAGTTTAAATTGTACCGTTGTTAAAAACCCGCTCTTTTTTTATGAACGAATGCTGTAACTTGAGCCTTTAAATAAATAGAATATGTCAATTTTTTTTGTAGATCCCAATATTGCAAAAGCTAAAACACTTGATACAGATTTTTATACATCTCCTGTACATTTTGAAGCTGCTAAAGAGAAAATATTTGCGCCATCCTGGCAATTTATAGGCAGTAAAGAAATGGTGAAATTTGCAGGCGATGTGCAGCCTTTTACCTTGCTGCCAGATTTTGCTGATGAACCTCTGCTACTCACCCACGATAAAAATGGCAATATTAACTGCATGAGTAATGTATGCACACACAGAGGTAATTTGGTGGCATATAAAGCATGCAGCAAAGCCAATACACTGCGGTGTAAATACCATGGCCGTCTATTTGATTTAGATGGCAAATTTATTTCGATGCCTGAGTTTAATGAAGTAGAAAATTTTCCGTGCAAAGATGATCACCTGCCAAGGCTGCCACTTTTTAATTGGGGTGATTTGTTGTTTACTTCGTTGCAACAGCAAGAGGATGGCCACATTTATTTTAAGGAAATGATGGAGCGGCTGAGCTGGCTACCTATTAATGAATTTGTACACCGGGCAGATTTAAGTAAAAGCTTTGAAGTAGATGCCAATTGGGCTTTGTACTGCGAAAATTACCTGGAAGGTTTTCATATTCCTTTTGTACATGCGGCCTTAAATGCAGCCCTGAGTTTTGGAGATTATACTACTGAACTATATGCAAAATCGAGCCTGCAACTAGGCATTGGTAAAGATTCGGAGATTTGTTTTGATTTACCGGAAGAATCGGAAGACTATGGCACCAATGTAGCCGCTTATTATTTTTGGGTGTACCCCAATATGATGTTCAACTTTTATCCATGGGGATTATCTATAAACATTGTAAATCCATTGGCGGTTAATAAAACAAAAGTGCAATTTATAACCTACATGTGGAAGGAAGATCACTACGACAAGGGCGCCGGCAGCAATTTAGATAAGGTAGAATTAGAGGATGAAGAAATTGTAGAGAATGTACAAAAAGGAATAGTATCAAGGTTTTACAGGCATGGGCGGTACTCTGTTACAAGAGAATCCGG
Organism: Chitinophagales bacterium; assembly: GCA_038234405.1. Taxonomy (GTDB): domain Bacteria; phylum Bacteroidota; class Bacteroidia; order Chitinophagales; family Chitinophagaceae; genus Ferruginibacter. Next base: position 12,564 of record JBBQTZ010000058.1, on the reverse strand, counting down.
CACGCATCATTTTCACAGGTTGATAGCAGAAAGTATGAAGCCCCACCACCCTTAAACCATAGTTTTACAATTCTATTGCTGCTCTTTTCAAAACCAATCACAACTGTGTAACAAAGGATTTTAGCTTATTCTTTTACCATAAAAGAGCTTACCATTTATAAAAAAGTAACTTGATAAACTTATCGCTGTTGCACCTGTTTGCTTCATTCACAAAAAATTTTATTTAAATGAAAATTAATGCTCTTCAACCAAAAATAACATTGAAATAAGATAAAAAGGTAGCTGTAAAATTTGAGTTGTTTGAAAAACTAATAGTTGAACTTAACAAAAAGGAAATTCCGATAGCAATAGCCAACACCATTAACGCAACTATAGAAGAGATTAACAAATTTACCGGTACAGGTAAAGAAACATTGGCATTGCTTAGAAAAAAAGAAACTGCCATCACAAAAACGATTAAAAAAGATTGAAAGCTTGTAACAATAAATCATTACAAAAAATTGTGGATGGTAACTGGCATGTCTGCATTTGGACTGCCTATTGGCGCTGCGATAGGAATAAGCATGGGTAATATTGGTTTATTGGGCATTGGGTTGCCTATTGGCATGGGCATTGGAATTGCCGTTGGAACAGCACTCGATAAAAAAGCCAAAGAAGGTGGCAAACAATTGGAGGTGGAATTAAAATATTAATAAGCCATCCTTCTAACTACCTTAGTACGCTTCTCTTTAAAAGGCAGCAGTATTGTTGATTTTTACAATAATATATGCCCTTGTAAAAGGCTGCATTTTAAATTGTGGCTGCATTTAGTGTTTGGTGAAGATAACAACTACCCCTCCGCCTGGGCCAGGTGTTTCCACCTACTGCAATTGGGAGCGACAATTTAAATTGCACGCATAGTAAAATAATCTTTGCACAATAAACCAAAACCTATTGTTGCTACAGTTTTTTAATCTTACTTGATGCAGGCTTTGTACAAACAAAAATTGAACTACCGTTACATTACAATCTTAAATATCCCTTCAAATACCATCAATTTTTAAAAGCGGGCAATTACCTGAAAATTATTTCAATTAATGTTTTTGTAAACAATACAATAAATGTACGGTGATCAATTTTTATCTTTTTAAGTGCATAAAGATTTATGATAACGTAAAACTGCAAGTACCGAAAGTGTTACTTCTCAAGAATAATAATATAATCCTTTTGCTTCTTTTTTTGCGTGTAAATTAAAATGGGCAGGGTTATAGTTTTATTTATTAAAATAACTGAAAAGAATAACAAAAGCTACCATTAACCAGTGAATTACCAAAGGGAACCCTTTTTTTGCAGGGTAAAAAAAACCGGCACCTACAAATGCAGATAATGGTACGGCACATAAAATCCAGTATTGAAAAGTATGGGTGGCATTGATAAAAGGAATACAAAGGGCTACAAAGAAATACAGAAAAACGAGGTTCCAGCTTTTACGTGTTTGTACCAATTGGCGCCTAAAGTTTTGCCTTACAAAGTAAATACCTACCATTGTAGCAAACAATACAATTATGATAGCAGCTAATGCCCACCGGGATTCATGAAATTCGGGAAGACTTACAGAAAAGCCGGGGAAACTATATCCTATCCATTTATCAGTTAAAAACACATAAGATAGTAAAAAATAATAAGGCGTAATGATACCAAGTAATGATAGCAGCCACTCGGCAGGATTAAAGGGCCTTGTTAGTATCAAACCAAAAATGATGAGTAAAGTAAATGCTATAGACGGAAAATAAAAAAAAGTAGCAATACCTATAGCAATACCAATGTTAAAAAGCGAGGCCGCTATTTTATTGTTATTGCCCAATCCGCTCATACGTGCCCATACCCATATAACAAAACTATTTACAATTAAGGGTGCACTTAGTATATTCCATTCTTGAAATAAAGAGGTAATTAGCAGGTAAGCCATTGCCGGTAGATAAGTTGGCTTTTGCATAAGCCTTTGCCCATTGGCCATTTGATTAAAACTAATAGCCTGCGTATAGAGTAATAAAAAACTAATAAACGGATAAATACCTGGCAATACATTACCAACAGCGTTTAGTTGCAAGAGCAATTGTTTAAATAAAAAACCATCTGTTTGCTGTGGTACAGGTATTGCCGGATGCAGAAACATGGGTAATTTTAGCAGCACGCCATACAGCAGCAGTAAAAAGGAGTTGTATGGGTTGTTGGCTTTAAATGCGCCTATCACTAAGTTTAATTTATTATTATAAGCCACAAAAGTCAGTAATAATTATTAGTTTAAAAAATTGAATTAGCAGAGGTGTTATTTGTAATTATACCACTATACCTTATTTTTCGGGGGTTATAAATCTATTGCGGCTATTAGGGTGCATTTCAAATTGTGGCAGCGTTTAGTGTTTGGTGAGCACACTAAGCACGGCCAAGCCTCAGTTGGATGTACACAACCACCGAAATTAGGAGCGCCAATTTGAAATTGAGCAGGCTACTATCAAAAGAATTTTAATGAAGCTTTTACAGGAGCAAATCTATCATTGCTTACAACTGCTGCACCCTTGAACGATGCGTAACTTTTTTTTAAGGGTACAATAGTTCGTTATTTGCTAAGGCAAAAATTAGCTGAAACACTTACCTGTAATACTATTGCAACGCTCTTAACCATGGCAACTGCAAAAGCCTGGTTTAACTAAAAATCTACTTTAGCAAAACATATTTCTCCATGCAGCGTACAAGGTATTATTACCTGCCGGGCCCCTATTTGTTTGGCAAACCGGGGCATAAATTCGTATCCTTTTTCATAGGTACGTAAGGTTGGGCTTCTTTTGGAGGTACCATCGGGATTAATAATGTAATTAGACAGTAATTTATCCCTCCTGGAAATATCGTTGAATAGAAAATGAATTTCGCCACCGGTATTAAAGGTATTGTAAGATAGAAAATTGTCATTATCATCTGAGTATTGCTGCTTATGAATGATATTACTCCACTCTGGCAAACCCGTTTTTGATATGCTGATGAGCAAAATATTTTCGTAGTAATAGCGGGTATTTTGACGGTTACCAAATGAATTAAAGGGCCTGTAAAAGCCCCCATAAACCGGGTTAAAATTGTAATAATTAAAAGGGCTCATGTAAGGAGAATTAAATAGAAAATCATTGCGGTTCCAGTTATCAAAGCCAGTAGTTTGTCTTGTGTAATCTTCTGCATGCAATATAAAACTGCCATCTTTTTTTAATAGTATGTTACGAATAAAAAAATCATTAAAGGCGAATTTAGAATTGCCGGATGATTTTGCTACAGATCTTAAGTCTTCATCAAACCTGGTAAAAACAGTTGCTACTGTACTGTCTTTAATAACATCAAATATGGATAGAAATATGCCATCTATCTGGCTATATTTTTCGGGATAATAAAAAGTATTTATAATATAGCGTTTGTTTACATTGTCAATTTTAATTTTTACTTCGTCAATAAAAGTATTTTTTAAATTTACTCTACGTGGTATGTAGGTGTCTTCCAAAGCCTTTTTAAAATAGAGTGTAAGAGACGAAAAACTCTCCCGGTTATTAGTTTTAGTGGAAACAGTAAACAAAAAATTACCTTCATTATCAAGATAAAATTCGCTGAAATTACTTTTTTCTTCATCGTACCCCATATCCTGCCTGCTTTTTTTGAGCAGGGTTAATTGCTGGTTGTACAAAAGCGTTGCAAAATGAAACTGATCATTTTTTTTCTGAATTTTAAAAATCATAATCTTTTTTTTATCCTCGCTGTAAATAGTAGAATATATTTTATTATCTCCCATAGCCCCCACCTGCGTGGTATCTAGCTCTATGGGATCATTTATTTTTTTTCCATCTGCCCCCATTTTTACCGCCATACAATAAACCACTCCCTTTTTTTGGTGCTGATAAATAAGGTAAAAAAAATCGGGATAAGCAACATAATCTACATTAAAAACCCTGCCTGGTAAAAAATCGAGCTCAACTTTATCCTTCATAATCATACTATCATCATATACATTTACCGCATATTTGCCCCGTACGTTTTTAAAAATAATAATATTACCTTTCATTTTACCTATAATATCAAAATTCATATCACGGCTATCTTCCCTATGTGTTTCAGAAAAAATAATTTGCTGAGCAAACACTGCGTTGCAAAACAATAATAAAAAACAACTTGTAAACAAACAACCCTTCATAGTTAAACCATTTTGATTAGCTAAAATTACGCTTTAATGATAAATGAAATGTTATAATTAAAGTTCAATGCAACGGACATACATGATTAAACTAAAACATTATAAATAACAATGTTGAATAGTTTATACTAAAATGACAACAATTAAAGCATAATGTTGTAATTTAACGAGATCTTGCAGTTGGAAATTTCTTAATTAATTCAACTGTAAAAGCTGGGTTTAAAACAACTTTTCAAATCAATAAGTTACCTTATGCAAACAGTATTAATAACCGGCGGAACCGGCCTTGTAGGCAAAGCACTTACAAAGCAACTACTCGAAAAAGGATATAATGTAATTATACTTACCAGAAAAATACCTGCCAAAGGCAACTCTTTAGTGCAATACGCCCTTTGGGATGTACCTAAAAAAACCATTGATGCCAATGCCATACAAGCTGCCGATTTTATTGTACACCTTGCAGGTGCAGGAGTAGTAGAAAAAAAATGGACAGCAGCCTACAAAAAAGAAATAGCAGATAGCCGAACACAAAGCAGCGCCTTACTTGTAGCTGCAATGCAACAACATAGCAATAAAGTAAAAGCTGTAATAAGTTCTTCTGCCATAGGCTGGTATGGGGCAGATAATGGCAATAAACCATTTATAGAAACCACCATACATGCGCCTGGCTTTTTGGGAGAAACCTGCAAACTTTGGGAGCAAAGCATAGAACCCGTGCAGGCCCTTGGCAAGCGGCTGGTAAAGCTAAGAACAGGCATTGTATTAAGCAACGACGGTGGGGCACTTGCCGAATTTAAAAAACCCATACAATTTGGTATTGCCGGCATACTTGGCAGCGGAAAGCAGGTGGTTAGCTGGATACATATTGATGACCTATGCCGCATGTTTATTGCTGCCATGGAAAACGAACAAGTAAGCGGCAGCTACAATGCCGTAGCGCCTCACCCTGTAAATAATGAAAAGCTTACGCTAACATTGGCTAAACTCATGAAAGGCCGTTTTTTTATCCCCTTACCGGTACCGGTATTTGTATTAAAAATTATGCTGGGCGAAAGAAGCACAGAAGTACTTAAAAGCACAACAGTTAGTGCTAAAAAAATTGAGCAAACTGGTTTTACTTTTCTGTATCCCTTTATTGAACAGGCTTTAGAAGAATTATGCAGCAAGTAGCAAATGCTTACTATTGATTCTGTTACAAAAAACAACAAAATAAATAAAGTTTACCCAGGCTTTTTCATGATCAACTTACCTCCCAAATTATACATTCAACCACGGCAAATGCCAATTAAGCAGTAGTAATTTTTTTTGTTTATTACAATGCCTTTAAAATTGGCCTGTTTTAATTACAGGCCTGTATTTTTGCAAAAATAAATTAACTATGATTTCTTCTTTTAGGGAAACATTACTTTTCTTAATTTCTACGCCGCTGTACATCTTTTTTATAGGTTTGGAGGTTACATTATCTGCTGCGTATAAAAATAACCGATACAGCCTTACCGGTATCTGGCAAAATTTTTACATAATGCTTATCAATTTATTAATTGATCTTGTAATGAGGGGCGTTGGATTATTTTATTTAACGGGCATATTTAATCATCAACTGCTGCATATACAAAACCCTCTGCTGTATTGGCTTTTATTGTTTTTAGCGCAGGATATCACCTTTTATACCATGCACTTTATTGATCATAAAGTAAGGCTATTTTGGGCGGTACATGTTACCCACCATTCCTCAGAAGAATTTAACCTGAGCGTGGGGTTCCGTTCATCTGTATTTGAGCCCATCTACCGTTTTTTATATTTTATTCCGATGGCTTTAATCGGCTTTAACCCACTCGATATATTTTTTGTATTTTCTATCACCCAGTTATATGGCATTTTTATACATACGCAATATGTAAAAAGGCTGGGCTTTTTAGAATGGTTTATGGCTACACCATCGCACCACAGAGTACACCATGGCAAAAACCCCGAGTATATAGACCGCAACATGGGTATGTTTCTTATTATTTGGGACAGGCTATTTGGCACTTTTGAACCCGAAGGTAAACCCGTAGTGTATGGCATTACAAAACCACCAATTAGTAACCGGGCAGATGATGTAATACTGCATGAATTTAGAAACATTGTTGCCGATGTTAAACATGCCCCCGATGTTAAGGCTAAACTAATGTATATTTTTGGTCCTCCCGGCTGGCACCATGAGCAAAAAAATGGATAACACTGCTTCGTCCGGTCTTCTGCTAACCTTTAAGGCTTGTTTAGCATGGGTTTGTGGTATAAATGATTAAGCTTGCGTTTATAAATGCTAAATCTATTACAGCTTTCTATTGCTACAAAGCCATGCAACTTAAACCATGCCTTCTCCTTAAAATAGTTCTCCACCACCTTATTTAAAAACAACCTGAAACCCTTTACTGTATTGTTTGGTATGTTTTCTGCAAAAACCTATACAAGAAATTCAACCACACAAACTGGTAATACGCCGGCACTTTTTAAACAATAAAAAAAGTCCCGGGCAATTGCCCGGGACTTTGTGTTTTTCATGAATTCTATTAACCGGGTACATTTAAATTTACGCAGTGCTGTGTGATTGGTGAGGCCAGCAACCACGGCCTAAAAAAGCCGCAGGCAATTGCCTGAAACTTTGTGTTTTTCTCTATTTAACCTTATTACAAATGGCTACTGGTATATGCTTTTATCTCCTCGCCCTTTGCTCTATTCTCAATCGGTGTCCATCACCAACCGATAGAAAGAAGCTACTTTTTGAAAAGAACCTATTTATCCATACTACAATTGGCTACTGATATATGCTTTTATCTCTTCGCCCTTTGCGTTAGCTATTTTGTTTAATCCTTGTTTAATGGGAGGATCTGTAAAATCATGGTACTGAGCTGGTATTGCATTTTTAAAACTAATTACAATATCAATACCTTTTTTTACTTTATTACTGTCGGTAAGTTTTGCCAAAAAGTTACAGAAATCATTGGTTTCAGCTATTTTTTCCTGACTCAGTGGTGAATCATTGAACCTGGATGCAATAAATTCAAAATCCGCTTCTTTACCATAAGCAACAAGGGTTTTATTTACTACATCACCCAATGCCCCTTTTGCATCTGCACTGTATTTTTTTGCCAGTTCGTAGGCTTTGGTAGAATCAAGTTTTTCTAACCCCTCCAACGAAGCACCTGCAACTGAGTAAGAAGAATCACCCACAAATTTGGTAAACAGTGGCAAATATTTTTTATCAGCAAATTTTGCTACATATTTTATAGCAGCAGCCTTTGTTTTTTTGTCACTATCATTATTTGCAATATCTTCTATGCCGGCAATTACTGCTGCATCATCTGCCATTTTTGACCTTGATAAGCGTTCAATCGTAAATCTTCTTAACCCTTCAAATTTATCAGTTAAACCAAGCTTAAGTTCTTTTAAACCTTTTTTACTGCAATACTCAAGCGCCTCTCTTCTATCTAAGTAGTTTGGAGCATACTTTAATTGGTGAATAAAGTTTTCGGTGGTTTTATTATCTGTTTTTTCTGCCAGCAGCATTTTATCGCCATCCACATTTATTAAATCAGGACGAGTAGCGTATGAAAATGTAAAGCTGTCGATCTTATTTTCTATCCAAACTTTGTTTCTTTTTTTAGCCGCTCCGGTATAAATATCAATAAAAACAGGCAGGCGAAATACCTTATCCGTTTTTTGAGTTTGCTCAACAAATACCTTCACAATGCCCGCTGCATCATTGTATGTATAGTCAATTTTCAATTTAGGATGGCCGCTGCCAAAGTACCATTGGTTCCAAAACCAATTAAGATCCTGCCCCGTAACTTCTTCAAATGCAAGCCTCAACTGATCCGCTTCGCCGGTTTTAAATTTGTTGGCAGTTAAATAATTATTCAGCGATTTAAAAAATGCATCATCCCCCACATAGTTGCGCAGCATGTTCAATATTCTTCCGCCCTTATTGTAGCTTACACCATCAAACATATCCTCCTTATCGGCATAAGTAAACCTTACAAGATTTTTTTTATCATTACCAGGCTGTAATAAGTAACCCTGCATATCCTGGTAGTGGTGCCCATCTGCAGCATCTTTACCTTGTTTGTATTCCAACCATAAATATTCGCTGTAGTTAGCAAAACTTTCGTTAACGGTTAAGTTACTCCAGCTTTCGGCAGTTACTAAATCGCCAAACCATTGGTGAAATAATTCGTGCGCAATAGTTTCTTCCCAGGCATTTCCGTCAGTAAGTTGCCTTGCATTTTGATAGGCACTTTCCTGGTGCAGGGTAGCTGTTGTATTTTCCATAGCACCGCTTACATAATCCCTGCCAACCATTTGTGCATATTTTGCCCAGGGAAAATCTATCCCAAGTTTGGTAGAAAAGAACGTCATCATTTCTGGCGTGTTACCAAATATTTTACGGGCTACGCTTTCATATTTTTTTTCTACGTAATAATTAACCTCTTTTGTTTTGTATTTATCCTTAACAATGGCAAAATCTCCCACGCCCATAAAAAACAGGTAAGGGGCATGCGGTAAATCCATTTTCCAATAATCAGTTCTGCTGCCATCTGTATTTTTTACCTGGCTTTTAAGTAATCCATTGCTAAGGGTTACATATTTGGCAGGTACCGTCATGTAAATTTCCTGGGTAGTTTTCTGGTTGGGCTTATCAATAGTAGGCATCCATACACTGTTGGCCTCGGTTTCGCCCTGTGTCCATATTTGAGTAGGCTTATTTTTAACTTCACCGGTTGGGTTAATAAAATAAAGGCCTTTAGCTTCAGTAATAGCGGCGCTTCCGGTTGATGTAATTTCATCAGGCTTTGCAGTATATTCAATGTAAACCGTATATTTTTCACCGCCCTTATATGTTTTATCGAGGGTAATGTTAAGTTGCAAACTATCATAAGTAAATGCAAGCGGAACAGTAGCAGCACCTTTTACAATAGCTACAGTTTTAATATCCATACCTTTTGCATCTAATGTTAATGAATCTGTTTGATAAAAATGGGGCTGAAGCGTTACCCAGGCTTTACCGTTTAGCCGGGCTTTATCAAAATTAAAATTTACTGCCAGTTTAGTATGTACCAAATCATTAACGGCAGGATGGCTTACCCTGTATAATTTTTTCCAGGCAGTATCAGTTTTACCAGCATTAATTTGAGCATAACTATTAAAAAGGGCAACAGACAGAACAACACAAAGCAAGATTTTTTTCATAGAAAATGTATAATTTTTGCAAATGTATATGCACAGGTAGTAATGGAAGTTGGTTTTTGTTTAAATGGTAAAATATTAACTAAAAAAGCAGCTTGAAGGCCAGGTAGTTGCAATAGCAAAGAAAGATGCTCACAAATTTTTTAGTATTTTTTAACATAAGAGGAGTTTAGCTATTTTCAAGGCTGCTTTAACAGTTAATAAAGTGTATTTCAAATTTTTGCTCTCTAATTCCATACGTGGTAACGCCAACAAAGGCAAGGCGGTGGTTATTGACCTCACCATCCAAGTAGGGGTTCGTCAGGTTTAATTGCACCCAAATTATACAGCCAATATAATTAAGCTTAACATTGGGTATAATAAGTAGTTTTGTAACAAATGTAACTGTAGGTATGAAGCATCATAAGGTTGTAATAATCATCTTTTTTTTGTTCCTGTCAGTAGGGGCAAATGCACAAATAAACCATTTTATTTATCTGCAAACAGAAAATAAGCAACCCTTTTACGTTAAGCTCGATAAAATTTTAATGAGTTCATCAGCCGCAGGATATTTAATTATACCAAAGCTTACCGATGGCAACTACACAATTACGGTTGGTTTTCCTAAAAATGAATGGAAAGAACAGGCATTTACCTGCACCGTACAGCAGGTAGATGCAGGGTATTTATTAAAAAATTTTGGCGAAAAAGGTTGGGGCTTGTTTAATTTGCAAAGCCTCGATATTACCATGTCGCAAAGCGACAAAGAAGCAGTAACAGCTAAAAAGGAAGACAAAGCAGATGCGTTTTCTGCCCTGCTCTCTACTGTGGTAAATGAGCCAGCCTTAGCAAAAAAAGACATCGTAAAAGCGGCCATCGTTAAAACAGACACCATCAGCAGCGGTGGCAATACCAGTAACACGCCAACGGAAGCCATAGCGGAACAGGCGGTTGAAAATACACCTGCCTCCACCATAAAAAAAGTAGTTGAAACAACCACCGGGGGCGAGCTTCATCTTGTTTATATAGACAATACAAATAATAAAAAAGACAGTATAGACATTTTTATTCCAACAAATGATCAACCTGTTGCAAAGCAGGTAGCCAGCCCAACAGATAATATAGCAATAAAAGATGCGGTAGTCATTGCAATAAATACAACCCCATCAACCAACGATAAGGAAGCAAAAAATACTATTGAACAGCAAAATACAACGCAGCAGGTAACCGGGAAACAAGAAAAGGTAGCAGAACCCGTAAAAGAAGATTTACCCAACACAGATAATAAGGAAGGGGAGCAGCCAACTAAAAAATCAACAAAAACAAAACCCGAAAAGCCAGCCAAGTTAAAGACACAAAAGTTTTTGCCAATGGAACTAGCCGTTGTTACCACCACTACAGATACCCTTACCACTACAGCAACTACACCCACCAACCCAATTGCACCAGTAAGTACAGCAGATACCCCTGCCATAAAGCAAACCACCGGCATTATTAATTCAGATTGCATCAGCAACGCTACAGACGAAGATTTTTTAAAACTGCGTAAAAAAATGGCCGCTGCCACAACAGACGAAAATATGGTGGAGATAGCCAAAAAGGTATTAAAACAAAAATGTTTTTCAACCGGGCAAATAAAAAATTTAGCCGTACTATTTTTAAATGATAAGGACCGCTACAGCTTTTTCGACCTTGCGTATCCCTTTGTGTGGGATTCTTACAACTACAGCTCGCTCGAAAACCAATTAACAGACCCCTATTTTAATAACCGTTTTAAAGCAATGATACGGAAGTAGGGCAATGCAGCTTTGCAGGTTAAAACACTATTTATGCCACGTTTTTTTATAGAACTTAGTTACAAAGGAACCAGGTATGCAGGCTTTCAAATTCAAAAAAATGCCAATTCCATACAGGCCGAAGTAGAAAAAGCGCTCACCATTTTTTTTAAAACGCCCCTCGTGCTCACAGGCAGTTCCCGAACAGATGCCGGAGTACATGCTTTACAAAACTTTTTTCAGGTAGATACCGCCATATTGCCCGGCCCCCTTTTATTAAAAAAAGCAGTATATAACCTCAATGCAATACTCCCCGCAGATATTGTGGTAAAGCGCATTTATGAAGTACCAGGCCAGTTACACTGCAGGTTTAATGCCATACAGCGTGAATACCAATATTTTATTTACCAGCACAAAAACCCTTTTCTTGCATGCAGTGCTTATTATTATCCCTATACATTAAATTTTCAACTGCTGCAGCAGGCAGCAAGTGTACTACTAAATTTTCAGGATTTTAGCTCCTTCTCTAAGCGCAATACACAGGTAAAGTCATTTATATGCAATATTGCAGCAAGCAGTTGGGCGCAAAATGAAAACGGCTTTATATACACAGTAAAAGCAAACCGGTTTTTAAGAGGTATGGTACGTGGCTTAGTAGGCACCATGTTAAGAGTAGGCACCGGAAAGTTAACAATAGCCGAATTTACCGAGCTAATTGAAAGAAAAAATGCAGCCAAAACCGATTTTTCTGCACCCCCGCAAGGCCTTTTTTTAGTAAGCGTACAATATAAGTAGCAAATGCCGCAACAGCAATAAAACCCCGCTAGTACAGTTACAATAACTGAAAGAGCTATAAATATACTATAGATAAGTAGTGCAGGTTAATTGGTGGCCACCGTAAAAATTACCAGCAAAAGAAAAAAGAACTGCAAAACCAAGCTTACAGGCATTTAACTACAATAAATTTTCAATAACAAAACTACATTTAATACAAAATATTGGGGGCTATCAGCATTGCGGCAATGGGCAACATTGGTTGGGGCTATTCGGTACAAGTCCTCGCCATGCTACGTTGCACTTCGCATGCCTCCGGGCTTTCCCCTGCTATCCCCAGCCCTTCGGCAGTTGATTATTAATTTGGCTTTTATTACAATATCACAAAAAAAGAACCAAACAGTTAACAACAACAGCAAAGGCCAGAAAAGCTATTTATTACCGCCACAAAATATATTTTAAAAATAGTTGCGTAATTATTATGATTGTATTAAAATATTTATTAAGTTGTACCAAATTTAAAGCAAATTTTTACCTGTGTGACCCAGGGAGGGCAACGCCGTAGTTAATTAGAAATACCTGATACAATAATGCAATATT
>JBBQTZ010000057.1:0-20427 GCA_038234405.1 Chitinophagales bacterium | reverse complement strand
TTAATCCATAAAAAATTATACAACATGAGAGAAAGAATTGTTCGTGCAGTTGCCGGTGCCATGGTGCTGGCCAGTATTTTGCTTACTTATTTTTTTGGTATGAGCTGGCTTTGGCTAGGCGTGTTTGTAGGTGTAAACCTGTTACAATCCTCCTTTACAAATTTTTGTCCGCTGGAGAAAATATTGGATGCAGTGGGTGTAGAAGGCAAGGCCTGATAGGGAGTATTGAAGGTTTAAATTTTAATAGGTGGCTGTGTAGATACAGCCACTTTTTTATTTTACTAATTGATCAGTTCTTTTATTGTATATTTTTACCAATATTAAATGCTTTTCAACCTTTATTATTAGTAAAATGTAATTTAATTTAAATGAACTTTATAGAATGGATTAAGCAACCATGGCCCTGGTATATAGCTGGCCCTTTAATAGGGCTTACGGTGCCAGCCTTATTGATTATAGGAAACAAATCCTTTGGCATCAGCTCTTCCCTGAGGCATATTTGTGCTGCATGTCTTCCTGCAAATGTGCCTTTTTTTACTTACAACTGGCGCAAAGAAATTTGGAATTTATTTTTTGTTGCAGGCATTTTTTTAGGTGGTATTGTTGCAGTAAATTTTTTAGCTAATCCATTAGCAGTGCAGATTAACCCGGCATTAGCCAGTAATTTGGCTGGCTATGGCATTACCGATTTTTCAGGATTGGTACCCAATCAATTGTTTAACTGGCCTGCTTTACTTTCAGTTAAGGGCTTTATTATGATGGTAGTTGGAGGCTTTATGGTAGGTTTTGGTACAAGGTATTCAGGCGGCTGCACAAGCGGGCATTCCATCATGGGTTTATCTACGCTTCAGTGGCCATCCCTTGTTGCTACCTGCTGCTTTATGATTGGTGGCTTTATTATGTCAAATTTAATTTTACCATTTATTCTTTCACTTTAAATAATAACTATGCAACCTGTTATAGATACCAATACCGATTTTGAAGTTCGCTCACTTGTGGCTATGTGTGTAAATGAAAGTAAGTTTACACATAAATGGTACCACAATATCAAATATTTATTAGTAGGGATGGCTTTTGGGATTGTTTTTATAAAGGCCGAAATTATCAGTTGGTTCCGTATTCAGGAAATGTTTCGTCTTCAATCTTTTCACATGTATGGGGTAATTGGCAGTGCTATTGCAGTTGGAATGTTGTCTGTTTGGCTTATCAAAAAGCTTACTATAAAAACCATTTATGGTGATTCAATAACATTTCACCCAGGTACTTTTAGTAAGGGGCAGGTATATGGTGGGTTAATTTTTGGTTTGGGATGGGCAATTACAGGAGCGTGCCCAGGCCCATTGTATGCACAAATAGGTGCCGGTGCTACAGTAATAGTAGTTACTTTATTAAGCGCCATAGCAGGTACTTGGGTGTATGGTTTTTTTAGAGAAAGACTACCGCATTAGTACTAAGTGATAAACAGGAATTACTTGTTTATTGAAACTAAGATTTTACAGTGCTAAATCTATAGCGGCTCGTAATTGCTGTGTAGCTCAGCATCGGGTAATATAATCTCCCTGTTGTGCCGATAGATTTTTAACAGAATTCTCTGCTTAATGTTTTTGTTGTTGTAATTTTATAATAATAAATAATTATAAATCTAAATGCTAGTGACGGAAAATTACATTACTGAAAACGATAGGTTTGAAGCGCTTTTTCAGTATGCTTCTATGGGAATACTCGTTGCCAACAGCGATGGTGTAATAATATTAGCCAATCATTTTTTATTAACTCAGTTTGGGTACACACACCCGGAGGAGTTGGAAGGAGAAAAAATTGAAAAATTAATTCCCGGCAGATATTGCCCAAAACATGCTTCCTTAAGAGATGGTTATTTTGATAAACCGGAGCGCAGGTCAATGGGGCAGGGGCTTGATTTATATGCTATTAGAAAAGACGGAACAGAATTTCCTGTAGAAATAAGTTTAAGTCATTATAAAACAAATGAGGACAGTTTCGCCATTGCATTTTTAAGCGATATATCTAAGAGAAAAGAAATAGAAAAAGCCGTTTTAGAGCAAAAGGAGCAATTGGCATCCATCAATCAAAAAATTGAAGATCTCAATAACGATTTAGAGCAAAAAGTAGAATTTAGAACCACACAATTGCAACAAGCCATGCAGCAATTAGAGGTTTCAAAAGATGAATTAACGAAGGCATTGGGAAAAGAAAAGGAACTAAGCGATATGAAAAGCAGGTTTGTATCAATGGCATCACATGAGTTTAGAACTCCATTAAGCACCATCCTTTCATCAGCATCATTAATAGCTAAATATTTAGAAACAGATGAGCAAGATAAAAGGGATAAACATATAAAACGAATAAAGTCGGCAGTAAATAATTTAACTGATATTTTGAATGATTTTTTATCTATTGGTAAAATGGAAGACGGCAAAATAACTACCAACATTACCAATTTTAGCTTAACAGAATTTTTAACTACGATATGTTCTGAATTACAGGGGATTTCTAAAAATGGGCAGCAAATAGCGTATTCACATACGGGCAATCAAACTGTACAGCTAGATGTATCCTTACTTAGAAATGTATTGATCAACCTACTTTCGAATGCTATTAAATTTTCGCCGGAAAATAGAATAATATATATACATAGTAATGTAACCCGGGAGGAAATAATCATCACAATAAAAGATGAAGGCATTGGTATTTCTGATGAAGATCAGCAACATTTATTTGAAAGATTTTTTAGAGGAGCAAATGCAACTAATATTCAGGGTACAGGACTTGGTTTGCACATAGTTGCAAAATACATTGAATTGATGGATGGCCAAATTGATTTTAAAAGCAAGTTGGAAGAAGGTACTACATTTATTATTAAATTTAACCAATAATATTACCAATCTAAATAGTATGAAGCACTTATTGCTAATTGAAGATAATAACGAAATTAGAGAAAATACAGGTGAGATTTTAGAGCTTGCCGGCTACAAAGTTAGTACTGCTGAAAATGGAAAAATAGGGGTAGAAATGGCACTTCAATCCCGGCCGGATCTTATTATTTGCGATATTATGATGCCCATACTTGATGGTTATGGTGTGCTCCATCTAATTAATAAAAACGTGGATTTAAATGGAATACCATTTATTTTTTTATCAGCAAAAGCGGAAAGAGGCGATTTTAGAAAAGGGATGGAATTGGGTGCAGATGATTATATAAGTAAACCATTTAACGACACAGAATTACTAACAGCGGTGGAAAGCAGGCTAAAAAAATCTGATCTTTTAAAAACAGAGTATGCGGCTACAGCACAGGGCATGCAACATTTAATAACTGACTTTAGTGAGAAAAAAGCATTAAAACAATTAAGCGAAAACCGAAACATTAATAAATATAAAAAGAAGCAGGTTGTTTACTCAGAGGGTAATAATCCCAGCCGGTTATTTTTTATAGAAAGCGGTAAGGTAAAAACATTTAAAACCAATGAGGATGGAAAGGAACTGACGATAGGTTTATTTTGTGAGGGTGATTTTTTAGGATATACTGCATTACTTGAGCAGGCTGTTTACAAAGAAACTGCCGAAGCAATAGAAGATGCCGAGCTATCGATTATTCCCAAAGAAGAATTTGATCTTCTTATCAATACCAATCCGGAGGTAGCAAGAAAATTTATAAGGCTATTAGCTAAAAACGTTACCGAAAAAGAAAGCCAGTTAATTGGACTTGCCTACAATTCGCTGCGCAAGCGGGTTGCAGATGCGCTCATTACTTTGCAAACTAAATTTCAAAAGGAGGCAGATACTTTATTTTCTATACATATTTCCAGAGAAGATCTTGCCAATATTGCAGGTACAGCCACCGAATCGTTGATAAGAACGCTGGGAGATTTTAAAAATGAAAAACTGATAGAAATCAGGGATGGTAATATTATTATTTTAAACGAAAAGAAACTTGCAGCAATGCTTAATTAATTTTATAGTACAGAGGCAAGGTATTTATTGAATTGATTTTTATCTTTTGTAAAATCTCTTTCTAATGTTTCCATTTCATCTCTAAGCTTTTCTTGTCTTTTTATTACCTTTTTATCTACTCTTTTATCAACAGCGTCCATCAAAGCTTTTAGTAGCACATCATGGTCGTTTATATCATGCCTTAGTTCATCAATAAATTCATCTTTTATAATAAATTTATTTTGAAAGTGCTCAGCAAGTTCAAGAAAATCTTTATCTGTAAGTTGATCTACTACTTCGGATAAACGTGTTTTTAAAAAAGCATTCTCCTGTTTAAAAAATTCAAGCAAGCGCTCCCATGTCAGGTTTTCATAATAAAACTGCTTTGTTTTGCTCACCGCTATTGATACTTCTTTTTCCATATTTACATACCCACTACTTTGAGGCTATTATGCCCAATTTTTTATTTTACTTAAATGCAATTTATTTTTTATAAGCCGTTTTTTAAATAATATATCAGTTTCAATTATGAAGTATATCATGGTTTAACACAGCATCCCTGCACCACTTGTTTCTCTTTTTCTACCAACGGACTAATATAGGGAATGCCTAAACCAAGGCCTCTCAATATTAGCAGGCATGCCATTACCGTCATCAGATATGGATAGGCAGTTCTTATTTTTTGCCTGATGTTTATACCAATATAATTTCCAAAAAATGCAACACTCCACATGATGGGTAAGGTGCCCAATCCAAAAAATGCCATAAATACTACACTTTTTACAATATCTCCTGTTGCAATTGCCCCTGCTGCTGCCATATATACCAAGCCACAGGGAAGTAAGCCATTTAAAAGGCCAATAGAAAACAATGAAAAATGATTGTCTTTTGCTAGTAGCCTCCCTACTGCTGACCGCAGATTACTAAGCATTTTTATTACTGCGTTATTATTATTGAACAAAGAAAATTGCTTTGGCAGTACTACAAAAAAAATAATGCATACTCCCAATACTATTGATAACCATTGCTGATATCCAAAAAAAGATACACTTTTACCGATGGTGCCAAACACCAAACCAAAAGTGGAGTACGTAACAATACGGCCTGCATTGTATAACAAAGCACCTGAAAATTTCGACCAAAAACTATCCTGATTCAATGGTAGTGACAATGCCAAAGGGCCACACATGCCTACACAATGAAAACTACCCAATAGGCCAATAGTAAATGCGGCTATTATTAGTTGTATCATAGCTTTGTATGTTGTAAAGCTGTGCGCTTAATAATATGTAAAAAGAATAAACTACCTGCTATTATTAACGGAATTCCAAAAATGAGTGCCATTTTAATATCCAGCTCTTTCATAAAATATCCAAATAACAGTATGCCACCAATAACCATAATACCTGCACCTGATTTTTCATTAAACCAGGTTAATATATAGCCAGCAAGGGGTAATAAAATTAAAGTCAATAGTGTAAATACATTGTAATTTATTTCCTTTCTGGTATCAGAAAAACCTTCGCTTAATAAAAACAATACCAGAAAACCGCATACAAACATTCCAAAACTTTGAGCTAGTAACTTAAATGGCCTTATGTTATGTGGTTCTTTTTTGTGATGACTCATAGTATTATTTTTTTCTCGTAATAATAATTAATGCCCTCTACCTTCCAGCTTAGGTGTAACTCATGAAAACCCCTGTTAATAGTGGGTATGCTGATTGATTGTATAGAATCCTGCATATTGAAATTGAGCCTGCTATCCTTTTTTTCATCTGCCGGAAAGTATATTTCTGCCGTACCACTTATTTTTTTGCCTGCGAAATCTTTAGGAAAAAATACCAATAATTTGTTAAAGCCTATTTCATACTTTACTGGTTCTGATAGTGCATTGGTTCGGCTTATTTCATCTATTTTATCCTGGTACTTTAATTCTTTAGCATAATAATCACTTGTAACCAAATCCATTTTTTGGGAGGATGATTTTACAACTAAATAAAGCATACCTACAATAAAAATTAGATAAACAAACAGTATTTTATATCCCCAATTCATGTTTTTAATGTTTGATTTTAATGTATTAATGCGGTTAATTATAATTTTATACTACGGAAAACGTACTTTTTATTGTGTGATGATAAGACACAGACGAACAGTTAAATAACATATTATTGCTACCAAAAGTTCTTCCTATTATTCATATACTTCGGGCCCAATAAAGTTAGCCTCCAATGTTTTTAACTTTTTACCATTTTCATACAGTCCTATATGAATGGTTTTTTTCCATCCTATAACATCACCCCTGTTTAATTTTATAAAAAATTGTAGTTGAGCGTAATCTTTTTTCTTTATCACAAGGCTACTGTTACCTACAATCTGTATATCTCCTTTTATATCTTCCAATTGTAGTGTAAAAGGAATATCGAAATGTGTTTTATTAGCCAGGTTTAATGTGTAGAGGTTTGCAATTCTTCCATCAGGTAGCGATGAGTATGTCATTCCAGAAATGCGCATTATCCTTGCGTCGAGGTCTGTTCTGCTTACAATTAAAAAGGTTAGCAGCGTTAAAAGTAATACTAGTACTACGCTGTATGCTTTTATACGGGGCGTAAATGTAAGCTGTACATTATTTTTAATGCTATTTTCAGAGGCATATCTCACCAAACCCTTTGGCTTGTTTATGCCCACCATTATATTATCACAAGCATCTATACAGGCTGTACAGTTTATACATTCTAGCTGGGTTCCATTCCGTATGTCTATACCGGTTGGGCAAACCCTAACACAGGCATGGCAATCAATACAATCGCCCTGTACGGGAGCTATTGCAGTTATATTTGAAGCAGTATCGCTACTATTATTTATTGCAGCTTTTGTAAGTTTCCCTCTTGGTTCGCCACGGTTGTAATCGTACGCCACCATTATAGAGTTTTTATCCAGCAAAACACCTTGTAGCCTGCCATACGGGCAAACTACAATACATACTTGCTCTCTAAACCACCAATACACAAAAAAGAATATAGTAGTAAATACGAGCAACGATATTAAAGTGCCAACATGTGCAGCAGGGTTTTCAATATACCCAATTAGCTCATCCATACTAATGAGGTAGGCCAGAAAAAAATTTGCTATTACAAAAGATAGTGAAAAAAAGACAATAAATTTTAAAGCTCGTTTTCTTATTTTTTCTCCATTCCATGGCATAGCGTTTAGTTGTCTTTGCTTTGCAGAATCTCCATCAATCCAGTACTCAATTTTTCTAAAAACCATTTCCATAAAAATGGTTTGAGGGCAAGCCCATCCACAAAATACCCGGCCAAATACTACGGTAAATAAAATAATGAACACAATAAATGTGAGCATGGCAATTCCAAAAATGAAGAAATCCTGCGGCCAAAAAATTAGTCCAAATATGATAAATTTCCTTTCCAGAATATTTAACATCAACAACGGATCACCGTTAACTTTTATAAATGGCAAAGTGAAAAATACCAATAAATAAAAAATACTAAATTTAGTACGTAAACTGTAAAGTTTGCCTTTTGGTTTTTTTGGATTTATATAATTTCTTGTACCTTCTTTACTTATGGTAGCAACAGAATCTCTATAAGTTCCTTTAACATCCTCTATTGCTGTTCCGCTTAATTTTTCCATTATTAAAATTTGAGTACACTCAATTCGTTGTTTTTACTACGTTTACAGTATCTGGTTTAGTGGCTGTTGAGGGTATAGAATCTGTTGTAGCTTCCACATACAAATCTCCCTCTGGAGCCTTTGGAGCGGAAGTTTTTGTACCCCTGAGTGATTTTACATAACTGGCTAACTGGCTCATTTCTTTTGGAGAAAACTTTGTACTCCAGGATTGCATTCCTTTTGCTGGATAGCCTATTTTAAGTGTGTTGTAAATAGCATTCAATGAGCCTTTATGCAGCCAGTAATCATCTGTTAAATTAGGGCCTACATTACCCCCTCCATCAGAAAGATGACAGGCGACACAGTTTGCTTCATATAATATTTTAGCACTGCTTATACCGGCTGCATCTGCCATTGGTACATTGTTTTCATCAATTTTATCTTTATTGGTTGCTTCAAAAGCGGCAATTTCTACTTTGGCCATTTCCATTTCTGTGGCATACTCTTCTGTTGGGTTTTTTCCGGTACCAAACACATGAAAAATGCCAATGTATACAAATGCAAATATGATGGTAATGATAAAACCATACTTCCACCAGGGTGGTAACGAGTTGTCTAATTCTCTAATGCCATCATAATCATGATCTAACAAGATATCTGCTTCTCTCTCTACAGCAACTGCTTTTGTAAAAAATTTAGAATCAACTACAGTCCACCAATCACTAAATTTTGCAGAAGGTAATTTAACCACAACTTTTTCTGGTAGTAGCTCCATATATACCCGCCTGATGGAGAATGCAAGAAAAATAATGGCAGCTATCTCTATCAACAACACACCTGCAAACGCATAAAAATTATTAGCAGATAGTCCGCCATAATTAGGAGCTGTTGCTACTGCATCTGTAGCAGCCGTAGTTGCTGTTTGTGCAAAGCCTGATTGTGATAAAAGAACAAAACCAATTAGCAGTGTAATGCTTACCAAATTGCCTGATTGTCTGTTTTTGTCCATTACTTGTTTGCTTATTGCTACTAATGCCTGCCCCATACCCCATATTACAAACGCAAGTACAATAGTGCAAACTACCAGTAAGGTTGAGAGTAAATTACTGCTTTGTGCTACTGGTGCATCGGCTGCAGCATCGGTTGCCTGGGCCATACTACTATATGCAGCTACTGTAAATGAGGTTGCCAGCAGCAACTTTTTCTTTATAAATTGAATGAAATACATAAAATTTGATTATAAGTTTGAGTTAGGTAATTCTTCCTTGTCGAGTGGAATATTTGATAGTTCTTTTATCCTTTCCTTTTTCATTTTTGTTACCAATACCATTAGTACTACAAAAAATAAGAAAAAGATGATGAGGGAGATCATTGGGTATATCTCTGCGTTATCAATTTTTTCAGCATATTGTTTTATAAATTTAAACATGGCTTTTATTTTTGAGTGGTGGTGGTTTTAGAAATATCAGTTCCAAGCCTTTGCATATATGCTATAAGTGCTATCACTTCTTTATTGGGTGATATTTTTATACTATCTGTTTTTAAATTATCAGAAATACCTGTTGCCTGTAGCATTAATTCCTGGTTAGCAATTTTATCATACCCTTTTTGGTAAGGTACGCCCAAGGTTATCATGGCATTAATTTTTGCTGCGGTAGTACTGGTATCTAAATTTTGCTCAAGCATAAAAGCATAAGCAGGCATAATAGAACCTTCACTAAGGGAAGATGGCTCTCTAAAGTGGCGGAAATGCCATCCGTTTGATTTCTTTAAATTACCAGCTCCTTCTCTTGCCAAATCTGGTCCGGTACGTTTGCTACCCCATTGAAATGGGTGGTC
Organism: Chitinophagales bacterium; assembly: GCA_038234405.1. Taxonomy (GTDB): domain Bacteria; phylum Bacteroidota; class Bacteroidia; order Chitinophagales; family Chitinophagaceae; genus Ferruginibacter. The sequence continues at coordinate 11,002 of JBBQTZ010000057.1, read as the reverse complement.
ATAAACAAACTCACCAGCTTTAGAGTATTCGCCATAGCGTTCTGTTTCGCTGCGGAAAGGCCTTACCATTTGTGAGTGACAAGTATAGCAACCTTCTCTTACATAAATATCTCTACCCTGCAACTCAAGCGGAGTATAGGGTTTTACGCTACTAATAGTAGGTACATTCGATTTAATTAAAAAAGTAGGAACCATTTCAATAGCGCCACCAATCAATATCACTATCAAACTGATAACCATGAACTGTACTGGTTTTCTTTCTATCTTTCTGTGCCAATGTTCGCCGGCATGTACAATTGTTTCTTTTTCTAATGGAGCAGCTTCGGCAGCTTCATCTGCAACCAAAACACCCGATTGTACAGTTTTGTACAAATTATAAACCATAAGCAAACTACCAATAAGGTACAAAGTGCCACCTAAAGAGCGCATGGCATAAAATGGTTTGAGGTACGTAACTGTTTCAAGAAAAGTATATTTTAACTGACCAGCCTCTGTAAATTGTTTCCACATGCTACTTTGTGTAAACCCAGCCCAATACAATGGCACAGCATAAAAAATAATACCGAGTGTGCCAAGCCAAAAGTGGTTATTGGCCATTTTTTTTGAATACAAAGGAGTGTTGAAAATTCTTGGAATTAGCCAGTAAAGAATACCAAATGTTAGCATACCATTCCAGCCTAAGGCTCCTACGTGTACGTGGGCTATAATCCAGTCTGTAAAGTGAGCAACAGCATTAACGCTTTTTAATGATAGCATGGGACCTTCAAAAGTTGACATACCGTAAGCTGTAACCGCTACCACCATAAATTTAAGAATAACATCATCTCTTACTCTATCCCATGCGCCACGTAGGGTAAGCAAACCATTAATCATACCGCCCCAGCTAGGGAAAATTAGCATAAGAGAGAAAACAACACCAAGTGATTGTGCCCAGTTAGGTAAGGCTGTGTATAAAAGATGGTGAGGCCCTGCCCAGATGTATAAGAAAATTAATGACCAAAAGTGAATGATTGAAAGACGGTAAGAATAAACCGGCCTGTTAGCAGCTTTTGGCATAAAGTAATACATTAAACCAAGGTAAGGCGTAGTTAAAAAGAATGCAACCGCATTGTGGCCATACCACCATTGCACCAGGGCATCTTGCACACCGGCATACCAACTGTAACTTTTAAATAAGGTAACTGGCAGTGCAAAAGAATTTACAAGGTGCAATACGGCTACTGTAACAAAAGTGGCTATATAAAACCAAATAGCTACATACAAATGTTTTTCACGTCTTTTAATAATTGTGCCAAACATGTTCCAGCCAAAAATTACCCAAATGATAGTGATGGCAATATCAATAGGCCATTCCAGTTCTGCATATTCTTTGCTGGAAGTAATACCCATTGGTAATGTAATTGCTGCTGCTACAATAATTAATTGCCAGCCCCAAAAATGTATAGCACTCAGTTTGTCGCTAAACATCCTTGCTTTACAAAGACGTTGTAATGAGTAGTACACTCCCATAAAAATACCGTTGCCCACAAATGCAAAAATTACTGCATTGGTATGCAAAGGTCGCAGCCTGCCAAAAGAGCCATATTGAGTAAAGTTGAGCGAAGGGAATACCACTAATAATGATACCCATAGGCCTACAAGCATTCCCACTACGCCCCAGATTACGGTGGCGTAAGCAAAGTTTTTTACTGTCTTGTTGTCGTAATAGAATTTTTCTACCTGCATGTTGTTTTATTTGTTTTGGATTTTTGTTTCAGAAGTGGTGGTTGCTGGTTTTTTTGTTTTATCATCATCAAAAAGTATTCTTATTGAAGGAGTATAGTCATCATCATACTGACCATCTTTTACGCTCCATAAAAATGCAGTTAAAAAAGAACCTGCTACTATTATGCTAATACCAATTAATATAAATAATGCACTCAATGGATTAATTTTTTATGAGATTCAAAAATATTTATAGTTGATTTCTAAAATAGTGATGAATGTCAAACTGAGATATGAGAAGTATCAGTCTGTTTTATCAATTATTGATAAAATATTAAAAATATTAAACAATTTGATACATGGTAAATTATGATGCTATTTATTGTTTAACGGTTACAGATTATTTATTAAATTCATTAAGGATATTTTTAATTAGTTCAATATAAAGCAATACCTGTTTTGAGCGTAGATTTTGCAGTTGAAATAGTAGTAAGTTTTTCAACTGTAAAACATAGGTTAAACTTCATATGAGTTTTAAAGGCCTTTTCTATTAGCTACAAAATTGCTTAATAACGTTACCAGTAGTACAATACTTATACTACTCGCTGGCATTAAAATAGCCGCTACCATTGGCGAAAGATGTGCACTTACGGCAAAACTTAGCCCAACACAATTGTACACAATTGAAAGTATAAAACTAGCTGCTACAATGGTTTTACCAGCTTTAGCAAACTGTAAAAAACTGCCTAGTTTATTTATATTACTTCCATCCAGTATGGCATCGCAGGCAGGTGTAAACTGAGCAGTGTTGTCACTTACTGCAATGCCAACATTACTCTGCATTAAGGCACCTGCATCATTCAATCCATCACCCAACATCAATACATTTTTGTTTTGAGCCTGTAAAGATTGTATGTAAGTAAGTTTTTGCTGGGGCGATTGCTGAAAATACAAAATCGCATCGTTACCAAATATGCGCTGCAGATTATTTTTTTCTGCATTATTGTCGCCAGAAAGCAAGTGTAACTGGTATTTATCTTTTTTTAATTGTTGAATCGTATTTTCCAGTCCCTTTCTGTAATCATTGCTTACACTAAAACTACCCATGTGAGTGTTGTTAATAAGCAAGTGAACATGCGTGCCTGTATCATAGCTAATCAGGCCGGGGTTTGTTTCGCCAATAAAAGCAGCCGATCCCATTTTTACTGCAATTTTATTTACAACAGCTTCTACACCTTTACCTGTAAATTCTTTAAAATGCTCAATTGTAATAGGTTGCCCGGTTGTTGTGCTTAGATGAGCTGCAATAATTTTACTTAATGGGTGCGATGATTGTGCTGCAATATTTTTTATTATCAACTGTTCCCTTTCATTAAGCGGTGTGCCTGAATACAATACTTTGGAGGAATGCCCTTGGGTTATAGTGCCGGTTTTGTCAAAAACAATGGTTTGTACCTTTGCGAGTGCCTCTATTACATTTGCATTTTTGAGGTACAATTTATTTTTACCAAATATACGGAGCATATTGCCATAAGTAAATGTAGCTGAAAGCAGCAGTGAGCATGGGCAGGCTACCAATAATACAGCCGTAAGTGCCGGAAAAATATTTGCAGAATTAACCACCCACCAATATATAACTGTACCTGCTGCTATTGAAAACAAAGCCATTGTAAAATACCTGCTCCATGGGTGAATAAATGATTCGCTCTTATTTTTTGGGGCATTAAATACATCGTTGTTCCAAAGCTGTGTAATATAGCTTTGAGACATATCTTTCACTATTTCTAATTGTATAGCACTGCCCATTTGTTTGCCTCCGGCAAATATGGTTTCGCCTATAACTTTTTGTACCGGTGTGTTTTCACCGCTTACAAAACTATAATCCACCTTTGCGTTGCCACTAATTAATACCGCATCTGCTGGTATCATCTCTTCATTGCGTATAATTACCCTATCGCCTTTTACCAATTGTGTAACAGGAATATTTTTTTCTATTTTATCTTTTATAATCGTTACCCCTAAAGGAAAGTATGATTTATAATCTCTTTCAAAGGAAAGCGAATCGTAGGTTTTATTTTGAAACCACCGTCCAATAAGCATAAAGAATACTATGCCAGTGGCAGAGTCTAAAAAGCCGGCACCCGTTCCACTGATAATTTCGTAGTAACTTCTGCCATACGCTACTACAATGGCAATGGCTATGGGCGCATCAATGTTTACAAATCGCTGCCGCAATCCCTTCCATGCAGATGAAAAAAAATCTGACCCGCTATAAAAAAGTACCGGTAGTGATAACCCAAATATCAACCAGGTAAATGTTTGTTTTAAGCCTGCTTGTTCAATATTGCCAGCAGAAAAATACTCAGGAAAACTTAACATCATACTATTGCTAAAACAAAACCCTGCTACCCCAATTTTGTAAATTTGTTTTCTGTCAAAAGTATGTACAGCTTTTTTTGTACTGTCTTTTAAACTTATGGCAGGTTCGTAGCCAATAAAAGCCAATAGTTCAACTACTTTTCTTAATGAAATTTGTTGCGGATTAAATACAATAAATACCTCTTTACGCTGAAAATTTGTTTGAGATGTAATAATGCCCTCATTAATGCGGTGCAAATTTTCCAGTAAATATATGCAGGATGAGCAATGCATTTGGGGTAACTGAAAAGTAACATTGGTTTGTGTATCGCTGCTAAATTGTATTATTTTTTCAACAGTATTTGCATCATCCAAATACGCAAACCGAGCCGATATAAATTTGCCTTTTGCCTTTAGGCCGGGGTTTTTATCAAAATCGTAATAGCTGCATAAATTGTTTTCATTCAATAGCAGATATACTTGCTTACACCCCTGGCAGCAAAAACTTTTTTCATTAATTTTAATAGCAACTTCGCATATTTCACCACAGTGATAACAGGTTGTTTTAATTGCTGTAGTTGTATCCATATTTAGGGATGCAAACTAGCTTCTTTAAAAATATAAAAAACTTACAGGAATCAATTTTAAGTATGATGTCTGTCAGTTATTATTGTAGGTACGCAAAGAATAACGCTTGTATTAAACCTGTATTTTTAGTTGAATTTAGCCAGGAGGGGTTAAAAGCGAACAATTTTTACAAAAATGGATCATAACTAATAACTAATTACTAATTACTCATAACTCATAATTTTAAAGCGAACAATGTTTGCAAAAATGGGTAAACTGCTTTTTAATGGGAATTTACTAAACCTGCTATCGTTACAAATTAAATATATGTAACTCATTTATTTTTGCCTGATACTATTAAATGGGTGTCGCTTATAAATCAGTAGAAAAGTATTTTATAAAATTACGCTTCAACTCAATGTACGCAGCTTCAATGTCTTTTATACGGTTTCTTAGCATGTCTTGAGTGTTTAAAGATTCAAGAATTTGCTCTTGTTTAGTTTCGCAATGCAGCATTAAACGGTTTTCATGTGCTACAATGGCAGCATGTAAATCAATCATTTCTTTGTGTTGTTGTAATAGATGACCAGAAAAAGCGCCTGGAGAAACATCTGGTAGCGTGCTGTTATGTTTTTGTTTGTGAAGCAGATTTTTTTTCTCTTTTTTATCCATTGCAGCGGCCAGCATTTTCTCCCATAAAGGTATTTCTGTAGCATGTGCTTTAATAGTTTCTTTCCAATTACTGTTCTCCTCCATAAACAGCCTGTACTTTGCTTCATCTAAAATTAAACGAGTAACCATGTCCGTAAATGTAAGGTACAAAGTTGCCTTAATTAATGGCCATTTTTACTGACAATCATCAAAACTAATTATGATGTGTATCAGTATTTATTTTTTTAAAAATATCAAATTTCATTAATTATACCGTTGCCAAATGGAATCGTTGTATAACTAATTTGTTGTACGTAAAATTGCCGGTAGCTCAAAGCTTGGGTACCAATTTTACATTCAATTTTAATGGTAAAACAGCGGCGGAAACAGCCATGGGTAAAAGCTATTCTATGGTAATAAAAACGTTTAAATACTAGCTTTGCAAGGCTTGTACGTGCTGTTTTGTCCATTGTTTACCCTGTTTTTCTTCTTAAAAATAGTAAGCTTTGTACTAAACGGGTTATCTTTGCAAAATGGCAAAACAACAACACCTACATTGCTCTTTCTGTGGCCGCAGCAGAGATGAAGTTAAGATTTTAATAGCTGGGCAAGAGGGGCATATTTGCGAAAATTGTGTGGAGCATGCACAGGATATTATAGGGCAGGAGTTGATGATTTACCCCGAGGCTAAAACAGCTACGAACAACTTTAAACTTACTGTAAAAAAGCCTGTTGAAATAAAGAAATTTTTGGATGAATATGTAATAGGGCAGGATGATGCTAAAAAAATACTGGCCGTTGCGGTATATAATCATTACAAACGCCTCAATCAAAAGGTAGAAAATGATGTAGAGATTGAGAAAAGTAATATCATTATGGTTGGCGAAACAGGTACAGGTAAAACCTTGCTGGCAAAGAGTATTGCCCGTATGTTAAATGTACCTTTTGCTATTGTGGATGCAACTGTATTTACCGAAGCCGGCTATGTAGGAGAAGATGTAGAAAGTATGTTAAGCAGACTGTTGCAAGCTTGCAATTACGATGTAGCCGCCGCCGAAAAAGGCATAGTATTTATAGATGAAATAGATAAAGTTGCCCGCAAAAGTGATAATCCTTCCATTACCCGTGATGTAAGCGGTGAAGGGGTGCAACAAGGCTTGCTAAAATTGCTGGAAGGTACCGAGGTATTGGTGCCGCCACAAGGTGGCCGTAAACATCCTGAACAAAAATTGGTAAAAGTAAATACACAAAATATATTGTTTATATGTGGGGGTGCTTTTGATGGTGTGGATAGAATTATTGCCCGTCGTGTAAATACACATGCTATTGGCTTTAATGTAAATAAGGAGTTGCAGGAGTTTCAGCAAAAAAACCTGCTACAGTTTGTAAATGCAGTAGATTTAAAAACCTTTGGATTGATACCGGAATTACTTGGCCGTTTGCCAGTAATTACCTACCTCAATCCACTAGATGCAGCAACACTTCGTAATATTTTAACTGAGCCTAAAAATGCACTCATAAAGCAGTTTAAGCGTCTTTTTGAAATTGAAGGAATTGCTTTAACTTTCGAGTCTGCTGTTTTTGATTTTATGGTAGAAAGAGCTCTTGAATACAAACTTGGTGCAAGGGGCCTGCGAAGCATTTGCGAAAGTATTTTAACCGATGCTATGTATGAACTGCCCTCTCAAAAAGTAAAAACCTTTGAAGTAACATTGGAGTATGCCCAACGAAAATTTGGCACCAGTAAAATGAGTATGCTAAAGGTGGCTTAGCATAAATTGATAATTTTTTAATTGATAATTGATAATGGTGCAGCCTGAGGGTTGCACTTTTTTTTAGTTAGTATAAGCAGTTGTACAGGCTCAATTTACCTCACCAACATCACCGTTCCTTTCAGCACCGGCCGCCCGTTTTTTAAATCAATAACATATACATAACTGCCCGCTGATAAAGGGTTTCCTTTAAAATTACAATCCCATATTGCGGCAGCTCCCTTGCCGGTATATACGTTTTCTCCCAGCCGGTTATAAATGGTTAAAATCCTCTAATAAATTTAAGTTGATGTTAAAACTACTAAAAGATTGTTTTTTACATAACCAATAACCTGTTCGTTTAATAGTGGGATTAGTGTTCCATACATTGCAGCAGAAAAGAATGTCCTATATGGTATGCTCAACTTTCACCAAGGGCACTATCTATAGCATTATATATTTTAACCCCAGCTTCAAAAGAATATCTTGTTTCTGCAAAATTTTTTCTGCAAGTTGCATATGTTGTAGCCAGATAGAGTAATATCACCGTTACAATCCGGGCTATTTTAGTACCTATATTGAGCAAAGAGATTTATTACTTGAACAATTCGGTTATTGCTATTTTCAGTTAACAGTCTTCCTCTAAATGCTGCCAGCGTGGTTACATCATTATCCAAAGCATTGAAAAACTTTTGATTTGTATAATTTGTTACAGCTTCAACGACAGGAACACCTGTTTCATTTCTTACATCAATCATATCATAATACATACCTTGTGGTATCCACCTAAACGGATCAACAACCCTATTAGGATCAAAGTCTTCCAATAAATTCAAGTTGCTGTTAGGTACAGCCACAGGTTTGCCATTTACATAACCAATCCCCAGTTCGTTAAATTGTGGGCATTGCGCACCATACTTAGCTGCAGTAAAAAAAGGCTTGTCATTTGTACCAATTATGTAAATTATTATAAGAGTTATCCTATAGGTTATGCTCGTTTGTTTTATTTAACAACAAAGTAATAATCTCCGCCTACTAGTGTTGTTCCAGCCAAATAATTTGGGTTTAAATGATAATGTTGATTTGTTTCAGTAAAATTGATGGTAAAGCCTGCTTTTGTGCATTTATCTGATTTTCTGTAAACATTAGCAGCATTGCTAAAAACTAATCCGAAAGTACCCCTTTCGTTTGCAATAACCCCAAGTTTAAAAGAGTAAAAATTATTCTCTTCTACAAAGAGATATTCTTTTAATTTATTGGTAAGAGGGTTATTAACTAAAGTTCCATTTTTAAGTAAAAAAGAAAATTTATTTACTGCATATTCAAAACTATCTCTTCCAATAAATTCTAATATACTGACAGCAGATCCTAAATTTTCTGCACCACTAAATTCTATAATTTTTCCTGACTGAATATCTTGCAATGAAGTGGGTTCTTTCAGTTCAAACCATAATGTGTCCCCTTTAAAAATAGTGTCCTTACTTGAAAAACATTTGACCCCTAATTTGAAATTATACTTTTTGTCTTTACAGTCAAATACTTTGTCACAGCTAATTAAATAACAAGATGATATTATTGCAAGCAATGCAACAATAATTGGCGTTTTAGTACCCATATTGTGCAAATAAGTTTGTTATCTGAATTGTTTGGTTGCCGGTATTTTGCTGCTGAAGTCTTAATCGATATTGCTGAAGGGAAGTTACATCAGACTGTAGCGGTGCAAACAATTGCAAATTCGTAAACAACGAAACCTCGTCAGTTACTGTAATTCTGATTGGTGGCGTTACGGCATCATTTCTTACATCAATCATATCATAATACAAACCTTGTGGTATCCACCTAAACGGATCAACAACCCTATTAGGATCAAAGTCTTCCAATAAATTCAAGTTGCTGTTTAGCCCCATAAGTGGGAAATTATTTCTATAAGGATTGGTCTGTTCGAAAAACTCAGGGCTTAGTGTTCCATACCTTGCTGCAGTAAAAGAATGTCCAATATGGTATGCCCAACTTTCACCAAGTGCAATAATGGGCGAGTTACTGCTTGTGCCATTGCCATAAGGGCTGTTTGCAGTGCCAATATTGTTGAATATCTCACTTAACTCTCCACTTACAAAATCACCCCACCAGCTATTGCCTACTTTGGCGTAGTGGGAGGCATGGGCCAATTCATGATAGGCGGTTTCTGAAAAACCTGCACTGCCTGCTGTAGCGTTGCCGCCACCATTGTACCCTACAGTCATATCTACTCTGCTTACAAGTACTTGCGTTAGTAGAGCAAGGTTAGCAAAAAAAGGGCCTATAGTGTAACTTATAATCTTTGTTCTGATATATGTTGCCGGCAAAGTACTAATGATTCTTTTGGCGAACATAGGTGTAGAACCGCTGCCAACACCCGGCATTATTAAAACCCTTAATTTATTTGGTGGAGGGGTAAACCCAATAGCCAGATCAGTAAATTCTTGTACTTTATTGTGCATAGTGGCTGCCGCCCAATGTCTTGCACCTCGGCTCCTTAGATTATTGTTATCATCTACATTGTAAGTTATGTTGCTAAGATTACCCCTGTAAGTACCCATTTTAATTTTTACAGGCATCAATATTTGCCATAGCCTTGCGCCACGCAGCCCTTTAATTATGGCATTGTCGTTTTTAAATTTTAGTAGCAGTGTAGTTTTGTTTCTAAAGCTTTTAGTAAATTGAAAGTGCCCAGAATTATCAGTAAATACTCGTTGTACTTTTAAAAATCTCCTTGCCACTACTCGGGCTTTGCGTACACTTATGTTATTATTAAAAATATCATCAGATACAGAAATATTACCAGCAGGTACTTTTATATTTACTGATGAGCCACCACCACCACTTCCACCACAAAAAGTTGGATCGTACTCAGGGCAATTTGCATTACAATAATCAATTCCGCTGCAAGGTTCTGGCAAAATATTGGATACACTGCTAAAACAGTCTGCTGTATCTACATTGTTGCCGGTATTTAAAAAAGCCTTGTTTTCTACCCTGTAATCATCGGGTACATGCATTCGCTGCAGAAGCTCAGATGTAATACCTGCAGGTGTCACAAAATTAGTTGGTACTACAGCATAAAGCCAGGGTATGGTTTCGGCAGGTGTTATACCATCATCATAGTAATCACCTTCTTGCACAACTTCATAATTTAATGGGTAATCGAATAAATCAATGTCTTGATCTTCAAGCGTTATTAACTGATCGTAACCGGTGGGTTTAAACCGCATGTACCAGGCATTTTCTACCACACCGGCACTTGTTCCCAACACCTGTAATGCAGCTTGTTGCATTACAACCACTGAGTAGGGCATACCAATTAACCTGACCCCGAGCAACGTTGGTTTTAAAATACTGTCTGCCAGTAAAACTGTTTCTTGATCGGATATACAAGGAGGCCCAGTTACCAATAATTTTACTGAAAGTGAGTTGTCAATTGTTTGATTGAGTGTAGTATTTTTTTGCAGAGGGATTTTGTTGCAACCAGTAATAAGTATTGCAAATATAAAAATAAAAATTAAGACTGGAATTGCAATAAAATACTTAAAAGCAGGTTTCATTGGGTTTATTTTATTTTTATAAATAAAATATATATGAAATTAGGCTATTCTTTTCAATAACTGATGTTATGTTTCATTATTTAAGGATGTACTAGCTTATTACTTTTGTAAAAAGACTAAAACGTTTGTTCACATTGTCAAATTACTTATCATTAGCAGAGCAGAAAAGACCAAAGGCAGCACTTGGTATCTAAACGCTTATTACCGCACCAACATCACTGTTCCTTTCAGAACCGGCCGCCCATTTTTTAAATCAATAACATATACATAACTGCCTGCTGGCAAAGGGTTTCCTTTAAAAATTCCATTCCAAACAGCGGCTGCTCCTTTGCCGGTGTAAACGTTTTGGCCCAACCTGTTATATATTGATACTATTGCATTTGGATAAGC
>JBBQTZ010000056.1:0-20818 GCA_038234405.1 Chitinophagales bacterium | reverse complement strand
TGGCGCTTACGCTAGGTATTCTTAATAAGTCTAATAATTCATTTAAAAAACGATCTTTATTTTTTTCCTGGTATTCTTTCCAAACTTGCATGGTTTTAAGTATTTAATTAAGGTTGATATTTTACAGATGATAAAATTAGGCGGTTTAGCAAAGCCTGTCAACTGCTTTTTTTAATTAGATTAAAAATAATTCTTTAAATGTTTACAGATGCCTACAAACAATAGACAATTTAAAAGGTTGGAAAAAATAGGATTACATCGGTAACAAAAAATACGAAGAGCATACATTTACAAATAAACTTAAACTATTAAAAAGTTTTCTTAAAATTTAAAAAACTGTTGCTATTATTTACTTCTGTTATTACCTTCATGCAAGATTGAACGCCAATTTATCAGCCTTTGCCTTAGTTGTAAAATTTTTACCTCTTTTGCAAAGGCTGAGTCTATTTATGGCATTGACAAAGATGTTTCATTATTGCTTTTTTTTACCAAAGCAATTAATCCACCCACCATTACATACAGCAATATTGCAATTACAAGCAACCATTTTATGGAGGCTGCAGTAAAAGTTATGATTGCTGTTGCACTGTTAATATGCCCATTTAAAGATAGCAGCATGCCCGTATTTTCAATTATATCCAATACGCCGGCTGCCAATGCGCTATAGGCAATTATTCTGCCTGCAACTGCCAGCAAACCGCTCAGTTTATCAGCAATGATATTGCACAATTTGTTTAAAAAAAGCGAATAGAAAATTAGGAAGATAAAATCGAGCAGCGTATTAATAGTAGCTGCTTTAATATTATTTGAGGTGGTATTTTTTTGCCAGGCGTGTAATATAGCGTTAACCTTTTGTGTATTGCTTGCAAATTCCAGATTAAGTATGCCATTCGGTGTGGTATTGGTTTTTAAAATTGCACCTGTTTTAACCATTACTACCAGCATTATTATGGTACCTGCAGCAAGTATAAAAAACTTATTAAGCATTTCAATCAATTGGATAATTATATTTTGTTGAAATTTTCTGAAACATAATTCCAGTTTAATACGGTCCAAAAGCTTTCAATATAATCTGGTCTTTTGTTTTGATATTTTAAATAATAGGCATGTTCCCATACATCTAATCCAAACAGGGGAGTACCCTTTACTTCTGCAACATCCATCAAGGGGTTATCTTGGTTTGGAGTAGAGCTTATAATCAATTTTTTATCTGAATTTATTAAAAGCCAAGCCCATCCGCTCCCAAATCTTGCTTTAGCGGCTTCTGTAAATTGCTTTTTAAATGCATCCATCGAACCAAAATTTGCTGTAATGGCTTCACTTAAATGTTTAGACGGCATAGTGTTTGCAGTTGGGCTGAGCGTTTTCCAAAACATTTCATGGTTGTAATGTCCACCTGCATTGTTACGCATTTTGGTAGAATATTTCGAGATGTTTTTCAATACATCTTCTAATGGTTTTTTGGTGTTAACCGCTTCGGCGGTAGCTGCTTCTTTTAAATTTTTGCAATAGGCAGCAGCATGTTTGGAGTAGTGAATTTCCATAGTGGTTGCATCAATAGAAGGCTCAAGGGCGCTATAACCATATTGAAGAGGCTGCTGTTCAAATCCCGTACTAATCAAATTTAATACAGGTTTTTTAGCAGCTAACAATTCACCTAAAGAAGGTGTAATAATTGCAGTACATATACCTACTTTAGCAGCACATGTAATAAATGATCTTCTGGTTGATTTTTTCATATAATTTTTTTAATTACTAAAATTAAACATTATCCTGATTACCCTTCCATTTATTAACAAATACAAGCGTAAACCTGTAGATACCTCTGTAAACTCTTGTATAAAATTCTTTATTAAAAAGTTGAGAATCATGCATAGCCTTATAGGTAATAAATACACCCACCGGAATTAGTACAATAATGGAAAGCCACATACCAAAAAATACAGAGGTAATACCTTCTTTTGCAAATTTTTCACCAAAAATATTTAGCAAATGAAAAATTATAAAAAATATAATAGCAACTACCAAAGGCATACCCAGGCCACCTTTTCTAATAATTGAGCCCAAGGGAGCACCTATAAAAAACAATACAATGCAAGCCATAGAAAATGAAAACTTTCTGTGCCATTCTATTTCGCTAAACCTTGTTTCCAGTTTTTTATTTTCTACTTCAGATCCTGTAAACTGGTAGGTATTTTTTAACACATTTGCAATGTTAATAGCATTCTCAAAAACCGTTACAGCTAAACTATCGGGTATTATTTCATTAATATTTTTAATCTTTTTTGCCGGTATTGGTGCCTTTTTCCAATTACTATCTTTAACAATGGAGTATTGAAATTGAGTGTTTACCTCTTTTGTTAACCGCTTTGCAAAACTGTCAGATACTTTTTGTAAAGAATCTATATTTTTTGTAAGTTGCCTTATGCTCAGCATTTTTGAATCATTTCTAAAAGTGGTGTCAGATGTTTTACTCATTTTTAAAGATGATACATCAAATAGTTTTTTATATTCTTTAAAAGCTAGTTTTATAAACTCAGAAGTACTGTCTCCATTATTTCCCCGTTCCTGGTATCTAAACCCATTTTGTAAAACAAATTCTAAAAATTTTTTATCAGCAGAAATCTTCATAGTGCCTTTTTCTGCTACTATGCAATTATCCTGCAATTGATTTTGCTGCTCAAAAATTACAATATTGTGAATGGTTTTCTGGTCCGCATCCTTTTTACCAACTTTTATTGCAAAACCAGGTATTTGCGTATAAAAAGTACCTTCTTTTAAATCAAGTGCCGGTTTTTTGTAGGCAATATCATAGTAAATTGTTTTAAACTTTAGTGTGGCAAACGGTATAACATTGTTGGCAAAGAAAAAACTAACAAAGCATAACAAAATTGAAACAATAATTAAAGGACGCATAAAACGCAACAATGAAATGCCTGCTGATTTAATAGCAATCAATTCAAAACTTTCACCTAAGTTGCCAAATGTCATTATAGAGGAAATAAGGATAGCTATGGGAATAGCAAGTATTAGTAACGAGGCACTTGCATACCAAAGAAATTGTCCAATAGTTGCAAAGTCAAGATCTTTACCAACAAGGTCATCAATATATTTCCATAAACTTTGCATCATTAATACAAACAATGCAATAAAAAATGTAGCAATAAAAGGACCTATGAATGATTTTAAAATGAGCTTGTCTAATTTTTTTATCATATAGCTCTACCCCAATTAGAGTACTTTTAATAGTTATGTATATTTTGTAACAGATGAACGAAAAAACAAAAATAACTCTTTCTGCCAAGGAACTTGAAATGGTTTGCAATACCGACTGGATTTTAACTAAACAAGTAATTATTCAAAAAGTATATCAACTGTTTGGCGATTTTTCTGATACTATTCTTAGCCAGGTAAGCGATAAATTACCTGCAAGAATCAGTGGTATTGCTCCAAAAATTGCTAAAGGCGAAAACTACCTCAACTTACCTTATGTGTTGTTAGATTATCCACGATATTTTGGTAAAGAAGAAACCATTGCTATTCGTACTTTTTTTTGGTGGGGAAATTTTTGCAGTGTTAATCTGCATTTATCTGGCCAAAGTAAAATTGCAGCAGCACCATTTTTAATTGAACAATTCTATTTTTTACAACAAAATGATTTTAGTATTTGCGTTAACAATACGCCCTGGGAGTATCACTTTGAGCAAAATAATTATGTGCAGGTAAAAACAATTTCTTTTAAAACATTTAAAACAATACTTGACAAGGAAATTTTTGTAAAAATTGCAAAAAAAATCCCACTACATGAGTGGGAAAAAATTCCTTTGTTTATAAGACAAACTTTTATAGAATTACTACAATTTATTGAAGTTATGCACCAAGGCGATGAAACAAATCTTTTACCTGGTACTCCCAAAGTTGGCTTTGATCTTTAATTTCTTTTTTTTCACCAAAATCTTTTATAATAAGTATAGTTTGGTTGGTTACTTCCGATTTATCAATACTAAATTCAAAATATTCCTCTTTGGGGCTGTTTACCCAATGAAAGCGGATAAATTTATCTTCTTCGCCATCAACTAATTCTGCTTTTTCATCGTCACCATTCCAGGAAAAACTGAAAACATCGTCTCGCTCATCTACTTTATCGGCAAACCACTCTTGCAAACCTGCGGGTGTGCTAAGAAACTCATATAATATCCGGGGAGAGCACCTAACGGGATATTCCAGCGTGTATAAAATTTTTTTACTCATCCAATTTGTTTGTGTTCTTTGTTCGATACTGCAATAATAATGAAATAAATCAGGTGACAAAATATTTTTTTAACTATTTTAAATTCTTTGTTTTTTTTACACTACTTGATTTTTTTTTAAAATACTGATTTTTAACCAGCAGTGATTATTTTCTCTTGTATTTATAACTTTAAAATAAATATTATTTATCTGTATAATGTTTTTTTTAAGTTTGCTATTAATAAATACTATTACAAGTGTGTAAAGTAAAAGTTTAATTTAGGTTATCTCTAACTAAATAAAGGTTTGCGGCTTTCTAATTGCAAATTTTTCTTTTTATTATACCCGAATGAAAAAATCGCATTGCAATTTAATTTTTTTCTTTTTTTGTTAATTGAAATAAAAGTGTTTAATTTACAATTGTAAAAAAAAGCTGATAACTTGTAGTTTAAAGTTTTTTTAAAAGAAGTTTTATCAATAAATTTTCTTTTGTTTGCCTCCTCCTTCCACAAAAAATATGTAGTAACAACGCCCATGTTGTAACACATAGTTATATATCATCTCATATCCATTAAATTAACCTTCTCACATACCTTATTAAACTGAATAACTAATTATTTTAACTATGTTGAAATTTTTTACTGTTATTTCACTTGTTTTCAATTAGTTGTTTAGGGTTTACTTGCGCCAATATCTTTCTGAATAGCCTATTATTTAACCTTTAAATTAATCGGTTTATGAGTATGAGACAATTAAAAATCACCAAATCAATCACCAATCGGGAAAGCCAGAGTCTTGAAAAGTATCTACAGGAAATAGGTAAGGTAGAACTGTTAAAACCAGAAGAGGAGGTACAATTGGCAGTTTTAATTAGAAAGGGTGATCAAAATGCATTGGACAGGCTAACAAAAGCTAATCTTCGCTTTGTAGTATCTGTAGCAAAGCAATACCAAAATCAAGGGCTAACATTACCCGATTTAATAAATGAGGGCAATGTAGGACTCATAAAAGCAGCCCAGCGATTTGATGAAACACGTGGGTTTAAATTTATTTCTTATGCTGTATGGTGGATAAGGCAGAGTATTTTACAGGCGTTGGCCGAGCAATCAAGAATTGTAAGGTTGCCCTTAAATAAGGTAGGGTTAAATAACAAAATCGGTAAGGCTTATTCACAACTTGAGCAGGAATTGGAAAGGGAACCAACCGCTTACGAAATAGCATTGCTGTTAGATTTGGATATTGAGGAAGTATCTTCTACCCTAAGCTCATCTTCAAGGCATTTAAGCATGGATCAACCTTTTAGTAACAGCGAAGAGGGCTCATTAATGGATATTATGGTAAACCCAAATGCAGAAAGTACAGATATGTACCTTGTATTTAATGCGTCGTTAACACAAGAAATTAACCGGTCATTAAGCACATTAACTGAACGGCAAAAGGAAGTAATTCGTTATTTTTTTGGTATAGGAGTAGATCATGCTTTAAGCCTTGAAGATATTGGCGAAAGATTTAACCTCACAAGAGAAAGGGTGAGACAAATAAAGGATAAGGCAGTTAACAGGTTGCGTTCCGTTTCTAGAAGTAAACTTTTACGCCCTTATTTAGGAGCATAAAGTTTTCATACATTTGCAACAATTCATTAGTGAACTAACCGTTCACTTTTTTTATTTATACCATATTTAAAATAGAAACTACTGTGTTTAATTCATTAAGCGAAAAATTAGAAACTGCCTTTAAAAATATTAAAGGGCAGGGTAGAATAACAGAACTAAATATAGCCAATACCATAAAAGATATAAGGAGAGCCCTTGTTGATGCTGATGTTAACTACAAAATTGCCAAAGAATTTACTGACGGCATTAAAGAAAAAGCGCTCGGTGAAAAAGTACTTACTTCAGTTAGTCCGGGCCAGTTAATGGTAAAAATTGTACAGGATAAGCTAACCGAGCTAATGGGTGGTACAGAAAGCGTTTTTAATATTTCGGGCAACCCGGCTATTATTTTAGTAGCAGGTTTACAGGGTAGTGGTAAAACCACTTTTAGTGGAAAGCTTGCCAACTATTTAAAAACAAAGAAAGGTAAATCGCCATTACTGGTAGCAGCCGATATATACCGGCCTGCAGCTATTGATCAATTAGAAGTATTGGGTGGGCAAATAGGCGTAGATGTTTACAGCGAAAGAGACAATAAAAACGCAGTAGAAATAGTTCAAAATGCGATAAAAGAAGCTAAATCAAAAAATAAAAATGTAATAATTATAGATACAGCCGGCCGTTTGGCAGTAGATGAAGTAATGATGAAGGAAGTAGCTGATATTAAGGCAGCAATTAATCCCCAGGAAATTCTTTTTGTAGTGGATAGTATGACAGGGCAAGATGCAGTAAATACTGCAGCAGCCTTTAATGAGCGCCTCGATTTTACAGGTGTTGTGCTTACCAAACTAGATGGCGACACAAGAGGTGGCGCTGCACTATCTATTAAATACACGGTAAATAAGCCAATAAAATTTGCCAGCAATGGCGAAAAAATGGAAATGCTCGATGTGTTTTATCCCGAGCGGATGGCACAACGTATTTTAGGAATGGGTGATATTGTAAGCCTCGTTGAAAAAGCACAAGAGCAATTTGATGCTGTTGAAGCTGCCAAACTGGAAAAGAAAATAAGAAAAAATCAATTTGATTTTGAAGATTTTAAAACCCAGCTTCAGCAAATAAAAAAAATGGGTAACCTGAAGGATTTGATGGGAATGATACCCGGCGTTGGTAAACAAATTAAAGATATAGATATAAATGATGATGCTTTTAAAGGCATTGAAGCTTTGATTAATTCAATGACACTCGTAGAAAGACGTAACCCGGATATTATAAATCCATCCCGTAAAAACAGGATAGCGAAAGGCAGTGGTAAAGATATTACTGAACTTAATCAGTTTTTAAAGCAGTTTGAGCAAATGAAAGGTATGATGAAAATGATGAATAAAATGCCAATGGGGAAAATGAGTGGAATGGGGAAAAAATAAAATTGCTGTAATTTCCCTCTTTTTAAATACCAATCTACAGAATATATGTTTTGAATGGCTTTTACGTTAATGGACTGTATACCAATTATTTAGTTTTAGCACTGATAACCAGTATAGATACACTATCTGTTCCTTTGGGGGCAAAATACTTTGTTTTAAAGTTTGTAGATTTACCTGGTTCAATTGTTTCGTAAATTGTTTCGCTGTCTTTTTCGAGTAAAGAACCTGTTTTGCTAAAAAATGATAGCTGTAAAACAATATCGTAAAATGCACATATTTTAGCAGTATTGGCCAGGTTTCCCTTAATAACTGTTTGGCCAAAAAGATTGTGTTTATTTTTACTGCTCACACGCAGGAATGCAGTAGGGTTTTTCTTTTCTTTCACTTCTAATATATCCTGAGCTTTTTTGTAATCTTCTTTGTCTGCAGTTTTGTTTTTTTCTTTACTATTACAGGCAGAAAACAAAAAAATTGTCATCACAAGCAGAAAAGGAATATTTTTCATTGTTTTTTCTTTTTTTCTTTTTATTTTAAAATGCTTTTTTTCCTATTTTATAAACTATTACGCTTCGCTACCAATCCATACTGCACCGCCAATACTCGCTTTTAAAGATCCATTTAATGGTAATACGGTTGCCTCTTCTCTCCACCTTAGTACCCCAAGTAGCGCTGTTAATACAACATCCTTGTGTTGGTAAGGTATTAAAGTATTTGTATTGTCAATACTTTTTTCTTCTGATGCTGATAACAGCAGTAACGCTTTTGAAAAAATATTTGCAGCTTTTCCGCCCAATGCAATATCAATAGCAGTAAGATTGCCAATTACTGCAAGCCCTGTTGCAGCCGCTATGCAGGCCCCGTCACCTAATTGTACAAATAATTTTTTTAAAGGTAAATTGATAATGTTATGGCCGTTGTACACAATTAACTGTACCTGGTGTTGTAATGAATGCTGTTCAATAAAACTATTGATTAATTGGCCAATATATTCACCAAAGTGCTGATGTAACTGTATGTAATCTGCAACACAGAGCGCTGTAGCACTTTGTAATTGTTGCTGCCATTGCTCATTGTAAACTATTTTGCTTTGTGCTAATAGTTGATATTGCCATTGTTTGCCGGTAACAGTAAAAGTTATGAAAGCAATAGTAGTACCTGCCGGGTTACCATCGCTATTAACACCAATTGCTTTATAAATCATATTTTCTAATTTTTTTAATCCCTATTTTTACAGCACTAAAACAACGCTGCAATTTCAAATTCTAATTTCAAAAATTCAAAATTATCTTCATGGTTATCAACCTTAGCGAAAAACATTCATTATTAAGTAACTGGGTGAGCGAATTAAGGGATGTTGACGTTCAAAATGATCGCATGCGTTTTAGAAGAAATCTGGAGCGAATAGGCGAGGTAACAGCTTATGAAATTAGTAAACAAATGGAATGGGAAGTAAAAGAAACAACTACCCCACTTGGTATTGCCAATTGTAAAGTATTAAAAAATCAACCGGTGTTAGCTACAATTTTGCGTGCCGGATTGGGCATGCATACTGGTTTGCTTAATTATTTCGATAAAGGTGAAAATGCGTTTATAAGTGCTTACCGAAAGCATTTTACGGATGGTACTTTTGAAATTAGTCTTGAATATATGAGTTGTCCGGAGTTGGATGAAAAAGTACTTATTATCAGCGATCCAATGATAGCCACCGGGGCTTCGCTGGTTAAAACCATACAATGCCTCAAAGATGAAGGTGATTTTAAAGAGCTACACATTGTTTGTGCCATTGCCTGTACGGTTGGTATAGAGTATGTACTTAGAGAACAACCAACTGCAACAATATGGTGTGGCGATATTGACGATGAGCTTACTGCTAAAGGATACATTGTGCCAGGCTTGGGCGATGCAGGCGATTTAGCTTTTGGACAAAAAATGCAATCCTGATAATAATAGAAGTGAATTTCACTTCTATTACTGCATGTAGTAATAATTTGCTTAAAATTATTCTATAAACTTTTATTTTTATCAGTAAAATTTCTAATAATTTTTTAATATAAAAAGATAGGTTTAAAAATTAATTTCATTATTTGTATATTTAATATCACTTATATCCTGCTATTAAAAAACCTTGAATAAACTATCTATTTAAATCCGTTTATTGCATCCAATAATTATTGACAACCCTTATGCAGCATTTTGCTGTAAATGTTTATCTTTATTTCTTAGAACCTATTTACATGAAAAAATTTTTATCCTTTGCCGGTCTTTTTCTAGTTATGCTAAGTGCCAAAGCACAAGACCCTCATTTTTCTCAATTTTTTGCCTCCCCACTTACACTTAATCCTGCCTTTACGGGCAAATTTGATGGTTCGTGGCGGTTAGCGGCCAATCATCGTGACCAATGGCCCTCAATACCAAAGGCTTATGTAACTACGAGTGCTTCACTTGATTTTGGTATTTTAAAAGGTAAAATTCCTAAAGGTGATGTATTTGGCATTGGGTTTTCCGGATTAAGCGATCAAAGTGCAGATGCTGCATTAAAACTTAATTATGGTTCGGTTTCTTTAAGTTACCACAAGGCATTAGATGAAGAAGGTTACAACACAATAGGTGCTGGTTTTCAAGGTACATTTAGTAGTGCAATATTGGATAGAAACAAATTAACTTTTGAAGATCAGTTAACGCAAAACGGGTTTACCAATCCTACCCTCGAAACATTTTCTAATGGCACTGGTCAAAATTACACAGATTTAAACGCAGGTATTTTATATTCTGGCTCTACAGATGGTACCAATAATTACTATTTGGGTGTTTCAGTTTATCACATTAATAAACCTAGCCTTAGTTTTATAGATAAAACCTGGAACCTTGCCTCCCGTATTACCATACACGGTGGTGGTGCATTTCCCATTAGCGAAACTTTAATGTTTAATACTTCTGCTATTTATCAAATGCAAAACAAATCTAGTGAAATTGTAATGGGTGGTGC
Source organism: Chitinophagales bacterium (assembly GCA_038234405.1). Classification (GTDB taxonomy): domain Bacteria; phylum Bacteroidota; class Bacteroidia; order Chitinophagales; family Chitinophagaceae; genus Ferruginibacter. The sequence continues at coordinate 10,583 of JBBQTZ010000056.1, read as the reverse complement.
TGTTTCTGCCCTACTTAATGGCGATGAAGTAAACCCTACAAGTGTATATTTTGGATCCTGGCTAAGGGTTGGCGATGCTATTATTCCCTATATCGGTCTCGAAATTAATGGCCTTAGATTTGGTGCTAGTTATGATATAAATACATCTGGCCTAAAAGCTGCTACGCTAAGCAGGGGTGGCTCGGAGTTTTCAATTATTTACATTAAACGCCCTACAGAGGTAAAAGGTATTCCTTGCCCAAGGTTTTAAATTTTTAATAAAGCATATAATTAAAAAAGGAAACATCGGTTTCCTTTTTTAATTTAACCATGTTACTGTAAGTATTTTTAACCAGTTTGTACCATTCTTATTTTATTAGCTGTTTGGTTTGTAAAATAGTATCTCCTGCATTACTACTTTGCTGAGGAGTTAAATGATTTACCTGCTTTTTTTCAACCCTATTTAAAATTTGTTGTAAGCCAGTTATTAATTGTAGCTGCGTTGATAAGTGTTCCCCTAATGCCATCTCACTATTGACTATCTTTCTTTAACAAGCTTAAAACTTATAACTATAGCCCAACCTGAAAACCTGTGTTTCGTAATAGTCGGTGCTGGTTAGCTTAAACCCATTACCATTTAATTCTTTCTTTATATTTAGTGTGTTAAAAATATCAGTGGCATTAAAAAACAGCTCTCCTTTACTTTTTTGAATTTGCTTTTTTATACCCATATCAACCGAAAACCTTGTACCAATTTTGCCTTGTGGTATTATATCTGGTGCTAAATAAATGCTGGTTATTTGTATGTCTGTTTGCCTGGGTAAATGAAAAATGCCATTTAGTTTTATATTGCCTGATGTAAATTTTTCTTTAGATGCTGCATAAATTGATGGTACAGGATATTTGTTTTCTACCCTAAAAGCATCAATAATATTTTGATATACAGTAACATTGGTATTAAATGAAATGGCTTTTGAAAAATCATGCTGCAATACCATTTCAATTCCAGTATTGCTGCTATACCCTGCGTTTTGAAATACGGTATAAATTAAAGTGCCTGGTGGTACCTGTGTTGCAATTCTTGTAATAGTACCCTGCGTACTGCGATGGTACACTGCCGAATAGAAATAACCTTTTGTTAGATTGGTTTTATAACCCAACTCATAAGCGTTTGTAAATTGCGGAAGAAGGGCAGGATTGCCAACCTTTATAATTTCGGCATCATCATATTTTGGAAAAATGCGGATATCTACTTCATTGGGCCTATCAACCCTGCGATTGTAAAACAAGGAGATTTTATTTTGATCATTTATTTTATATGCCAGTCTTACATTTGGAAAAGGCTGTGTGTAATTGTAGCCATCACTTTTATACGTATTGTGGTTGGGGTTTACTTTATATTTTAAATCCACATATTCTACCCGTAAACCAATTTCAGCTTCAATCTTTTTACTTTCATAAACATAGTTGCCATACACTGCCGGAATAGTTTCTGTGTAAGTTGCTGCACCACCTGCATTAATGTCTAAAGGCGAATGTAGTCCTGGTTTAAATTGCATATTGGTTGGTATATCACGATAGCGAAATTTAATACCGCCTTCAACACGTCCATGTTTTAATGGCTTTACATAATCAATATTAACATCGGCAACATGTTCATCCGATAATAGTTTAAAAGAATCTAAACCAGTAAACGAAGACAACGTGTTTACAAAATTATATTTTTCATCTTCTCTATGAAAAGTATAATTGAAACCTATATTTAATAAATGCCCTGCTTGCTTAAATTTATGCTGGTATGCTGCTGATGCAACAGCAGTAGTTTTTAGTTCATCTTCTACAAACTGCCAAAGGCGCACTCTGTTGGAATAGTCTTTATTAAAGAATGGCTGATCGCCACGATCTATAATTTTTTCAATGCCAAATAAACCTGAAAAAGTCAGCAAATCCCGGTTATTGATGCTCCAGTCAATCCCCGCCTTAGTAGTTACAAAATGTGTATTTCTGTTTCTTTTTGTTTGTTGGTTGATGATGGTGCCATTATCAAAACTCCTTGTTACAAATTCGTTCTTATTCAACGTTTCTGTATATAGCCAGTCTGACTGTAAAAAGGCATTCACTTTGTTTTTTCGATAGTTTAAGGAAAGGGAAGGATTGATTTTTGGCGTATTTTGGTATTGTGGACGAATGGTTGGCAGATTCTCTTTTTTCTGCCATAAGGCACCTAACCCTGTAGTAAAACTAACTTTACCATTAAAGCCCTGCTGCTTATTTTTTTTGTAGATAATATTAATGATACCTGCATTACCGTTGGCATCGTATTTAGCAGATGGGTTATTGATAATTTCAATTCTTTCAATGGCTGATGCCGGAATATTATCTAATCCGGTTTGGCTGCCAAAGCCAGTTAAGGCTGTTTGCTTGCCATCAATTAAAACAGCTACTTTATCGCTTCCCCTTAATTCTACTTTACCATCCTGGCTAGTGGTAACGCCTGGTAGATTTCTTAATGCCTGTAAAACAGATCCACCACTTTGGCTGATATTTGCAGCAACTGAATATGTTTTTTTATCCATTTTGTTGCTTACATCATCTTGCTTTGTGCTTACAATAACCGCTTGAAGTTGTTTTGAATCCTGCTCCAATTCTATTGTACCAATATCTAAGAAAGTACTGAGGGAACCAACCAATATTGGTTGAGATTTTACTTGAAAACCGGTATAAGAAAACTGTAAAATATAGTTACCCGATTTTATATTGCCTATTGTAAATCTTCCTTCATCGTTGCTTACAGTGCCAGAAAAAAACACACTATCTTTTTCCATTTTTAAAATAACATTTACATAAGGCAAAACAGCTTTATCCGCTTTACTTTTTACTATACCTGATAAGGTAACTACCGATGTTTGCGCTTGTACCGTTGAAACGATAAATACTAACAATAAAAAAATCACACTAATTTTTGTCCGCATAGTTTTAATTTCAATTATCCTTTTAATTCTTTAATAAATTTTCCGTTGCTGTCAAATAGTAAATCCATTCCTTTAATTTCTACTTCAAAAGTTACAATGCCTTTTGCATCGGTAATTTTTGCGCTTTCTTTTGGCTGCTTGCTGTTATAATGTGTTTTTACATAGTCTAAAATTCCATTTGGAAGCTGGTTTAAATCAATTGCTACCTCGGTTTCAATAATATTGGCTTGTGCATCCATCAAAACGGAATGGTCGGTTTTATCAAGGTCAAAACTTGCTTCATACTTTTCTCCCTCTTTATCCCATTTTACCTCTTTGGCTTTAGGGTACATTTTTTTAAAGGTCGATTTTACAGAAGAAGGCACATTTTTTTCCAATATTTTTTGTGCAAAACTGACTGTTGTAAAAAGAACTACCACTATTGTTACTGCTGATTTTTTCATTGGTTTATATTTATTATTTTAAAATAATAAAGCAAAGCTGCAATCTGAATTAGAATATAATTTGAATTTTAGAATGAAATGGAAAATGAATGAAGATTGTTTTCATAATTATAGGTTACTATCCAATTATTAATGTTGGCAATTTTTTTAATAAGCGATAGGCCTAATCCTGTTCCTTGTTCCGAAGGGTTCGCTTTAGAAAAGCGATTGAATAAAGTATTGGTATTTAAAGGGATTGATTGACCTGTATTTGAAAATGTAAGCTTACATCTCTCTATAACAACATGTATTTGTCCACCTTCAATATTATGTTTCAGTGAGTTTAAAAACAAGTTGCTAATAAGGACATCTGCCAAAACCAAGTTCGATTTTATTTCAAAATCTTCATTTGATTCTATCCTGATTAATAAGTTTTTTGCCTTTGCCTGCTCGGTAAAAAAACCAAGGTTTTTTTTAACAGCGGCAGTAAGTGAAATAGTTTTTTTATCGCTGTAAGTGTCATTTTCCATTTTTGATAGCAGCAACAAATTTTTATTTAGTCTGTTTAAACGATAAACATTCTCATTCAATGAATCTAAAATTACCAATTGATTTTTAGTAACATCAGCCCTTTGCATCAGCGTATCAATTGTAGCCTGAAAAACTGCTAATGGTGTCTGTAGCTCGTGTGCAGCGTTTTCTATAAATTCTTTTTGCGTTCTATAAATGGCTGTATTTTTTTCTATAAGCTTTTTAATACTGTCATTTAATCTATTAAACTCTTCTATATTACTGTTTAAAAATACAGGTTGCCTGGTATCATCAATTTGAAAATACTCAATTTGTTCAAGGGTTTTATAGAAGGGCTTCCATAAAGAAAGTGAGAGTTTTTTTGCTATAAAAAATAAGCCAATGAGTAAAGTAATTATGATAACTAAAAACAATAATCCAATACTTTTTATTATATCTTCATTTTCTACTAAATTAATTCTACTGGTATAAGTGTATGCTTTTCCTTTAATAATTATGGGCGCTTGTAACTCACGGTATGGTTCTAACTCTGCATCAAGTGTATCGAAGTAAGTTGTACTGTAAACAGTGTCTTTTTGCAAATTGCTGATAGTGCCGATTTTCCTATTCCGGTTAAATTTGTTCCAATCAGTAATTTCAGTTTCACTCATTGATGGGGCTGCATACGTTACAAATTCTTTTTTATGAAGCAATAATGTATCGTCTGCTTCTTGCAGGTATAGTTTTTGGGTTACGTAATAAAAAACAGGTGCTGCAATTATTAAAATTAGCAACGAGTATATTAAGTAAGCTCTTAATGTTTTGTGTAGAAGTTTTTTATTCATTTTTCCATTTATAGCCTAATCCATAAACTGATTTTATGTAATCTCCGCATCCTGCATCGTTCAATTTTCTTTTCATGTTTTTGATATGTGCATATACAAAATCGTGGTTGTCTAACATATCTGCCATATCGCCTGATAAGTGTTCCGCTATGGCACTTTTAGATAGTACCCTGTTTTCGTTACCGATTAAATACAGTAATAAATCAATTTCTTTTTTCGTGAAATCAATTTTTTGGCTATTAACTTTTACAGTTTTTGAAAGAGTATCAATCTGGATTTCATTAAAAGCAATAAAATTATTTCCATTAAATTTTTTTCTTCTTATTAAGGCCTGAACCCTTACAAGCAACTCAGATAAATGAAATGGTTTTGTTATATAGTCATCTGCACCAATCTCAAATCCTTCTATTCTTGTTTCCAATGTTTCTTTTGCTGAAATAATGATAATGCCATCTGTTTTTTTTTGGTCTTTTACTTCTTTTAAAATATCAAACCCATTGCCGTCAGGTAGCATCAGGTCTAGTAAAATACAATCGTATTCATAAATAGAAATTTTATCAATGGCATCTTTTTTATTGTTAACCCATTCGATAATAAAATTTTTATCTGTAAAGTATTTTTTAATACTTACCGCAAGTTCCTTTTCATCCTCAATGAGTAACAGTTTCATAAAGTAAATTTACTGTGTCAATGTTGAATAAAATTTGAATTCGTAAATTAAGCGATTAGGGTTTTTAAAAGGTTAGCCTATAGTTGAGTAACCTGCGCTTTTTATTAACTATTTAATAAGCTACAAACAATAAGGGAGACGCACTAAAATATTACAAGCACAGCTATTACCCGGTGTGGCAAAACTACGTAAAGTTAAAAGCACGGAACGTGGCAGGGTAGAGGGCTTTTACACTTTATTGTTGTTTCATTTAAATTGAAAGACAAATGAAGTCAGGTTTTTATTTTTTTTTTTTTATTGAAGTATTTTTTTTTATTTTCTTAGCTTATGCGATTTCAATTTTAGCTGTCTTTTGTGTTTTCTTTTGAAAGCCCTTGGCCACCACTATAAATTATCCTTCGTCAAAAAAGGCAAAGACTCTAAAAATATTACATCCTACCTCAACATATTTTAAAAAGGCTCACTGTTGCCTTTATGTGTTAAAATACCTCTCAGGTACATAGTTAATGGTTGCAATAAGTTTTAAGTCCGGTTAAATTCTTTGCATATCTTTAGCTTATTCAGTAAAAGAAATAAAGGAAGTAATGTTTGTAATAAAATATGTGTCGAAAGAAGTTTTTTCCAACTATTTAAAGTTAGCTAATTAAACAACTGTGTCAATATCGTTTTTGTTCTCTTCAAAGTTATAGACAGTCTTAAATTGCATGACTACTATAAAGTGGGGCTTTCTACAAGGCTACAATTCATTGCTATTCCTACCACCAACCGCTGATTAAAACGATGTAAAAAGTAAAATTTATCAAATAAACCCGACCAACGAAAATGCTGATAGTTGCTTTAACGACTACCTAGCTTACAGGCAAACCTTTGTTAGCAGTTCGTGCAATTTTCATTTTACTAAATATGGTTGTTATTCACCGCTTTTAATTCAATAAGTACTATGCAAATTATAAGTATAAACTCAAGTATAAAATAAATAAGTGCCAATAAAGTAACACTGTTGCAGGAAATTGCTAAAAGTATTATGGTAAGTAAGCAATAAAATAAGTTAGCTATTAAAATTGTTCTCAGCAATACTTTCCATTGTTTGCCAAAAAAACAAAAGCAGCAGAATGAATAAATTGAAAAAATACAAGCAACGCCAAATAAGAGATAAATTGTTTTTTTAGGTACTCCAAATTCTTTTGTAAATAAAGATAGGATTGTAAATAAAAACATACCACTCAAAAACGCTCCAATACTATCCATCAAAAAAATTCTCTTTGGATTATTAGTTAGATTTTTAATTGCTATTTTCAATATCCTTTACTTTTTTTTAAATATTTTTTTATCCAAAATTGGTAATTGAAAAATCTTATGTTGTAAAATGATGTAGTGTCATCTTCTTTTTAAAAGGATTTTTATAACTACATTCAACATTGTTTGGATTCACTGTATTTAAATAAATCAATTTCATTATCAAACTTAACAAGAGAATATTGAAAAATAAATTTTACATAATTTCTTGTGTGCAACTTGCCAGGAGTGGGTTTTTAGTTTTATTAAGTTTCCCCAATACTTTTTATTTTACTTGTCCAGTTTCTATTATTTTAGTCGGTCTGCCAACGTTGGGCAAATAGCTAATATAAACTAATTCTTTTTATGAAAGAGCTTTAATTGTATATTTTATCGTCTTTAATGAGCATGCATTTTGTCTTAATAAAATCATTTGATTCATTTTGCTATAACGACAACAGTTTGATCTATTATCCTATTTATTTATTATACTGATCAGTATGTATAATATTGATTTTTTACTTTTAAAAAATTGTTTCCTTATAGTTTTACATCGGTATTCTTATACCTACTAACTTTAGTCTTTTTATCCATATCTGTGGCTTGAGGAAACTTACACTCACCAGATGAAAGTTTACCATAATTTTTTAACATCCACCCTTGCTGCTATGGCACAGATCACGTTGCCTGAAACAAATAAATTTAAGACCTTACCTTCTACAGAATGAAGTAATAATTTCCATGTTTTTCCCTTGTCTGATGATTTAAAAATACCTGTAGGATCCCTACAGAAGAAGTATTCACTAACCTGAATAATGGAGGCAATGGAGAGCGTAGCCGGAATGCTTGCATCAATGGGTTGCCAGGTTTTTTCTTCGTCGTAAGATGTTTGCACTCTTCTGGTCTACAATGCTGTATTGTAAGTGATGGCAGTAAATTCATTGTTGATGCTTTTTACTGCGATGCTAACACCTCTTTCACTAATCACCAAATACCAGTTTTCACCATCATCTGTCGATTGCATTACACCTTTCATGCTGATCGCCATGAATACACCGTTTAATTGTACTAAGTTGCCTGCTTCGCCTCCAGTACTTACTTGTTTCCAAATTTTCCCACTGTTAGTGGATATAAAAAGTCCATAGTCGGAACCAATGAAAAGTTTGCCTTCGGCAGTTTCAAAAAATGGAGTGTAACTTTTTATACTGAATATTTGTGTAAATAGGAGACCACACACGTTCCGTTTATTTTTTGTAAAATTTGGCCATTGTATTTGTATTCAAATATCCCTGTTTTACCAGGGGTTATTCTGCTATGTTCGTGAAGGAGAAACTCTTTGGTTTAAAAAGAAGCTGTGGCATTTGGTTTACTGTATTAGATACCATTTCCATCAGTTAAATAGCTCCCATTATCATTTGCAATAAAACATCTCTGCCAACACCATAGTTATCTTATACAGGTTTGGGCAAACCTTCGCTAATGTTAATATAAATCAAATCGTAGAAAGGAAAAAACTGATGAAAGAAATTATGGAAGAAGAAGGTATCGTTGTTGTGTGTAGTGCATATTGGTGTGTGCATAGTATTTTAACCAGCAGTTCTTTTTTCTTTCCACCTTTTAAATAAATATGGAAGAAGTCCTTTACCTCCGAACTTGGTTCTCATAAATTTAAAAACAAGAAAGTCTAAAGATATAAATAAAGCTATTACCAAAATCCCAAGAAAAGCATTTGCATTCATATGATTTATTTAAAAGATAATTTTATATAAATTTTTTTGTCCACCCGAGACCCGAAAATGAAAAAGTCGTTTAGTTGCAACTGCAGATTTACTATAAATGAATTGTCAACTTGTGAAAGAGCAAAAAATAAAAAGCATTATGTTTAACCAAAAGCTGTATAAAAATAAAAATGCTCATACATTTTTTGTCAAATAACAATCGCTAAGTTAATAAAAATCAGTGGTGATAATTTTAGTTGTTCTTTATTTCTTTATTGGTTTAAGTTTAGCCCAATTGAAGTAATGATATTTTGTCTATCTGCTTTAAATTAAGAATAGGCGTCTGCATTACACACAACGATGAGTATTTGCGAAGGCAGGGAATTCATTGCTCGACTGCCCGGTACAAATGCCCAATTGAAAATCTAAAGTTGAAGTTAACAACTAAAAGCTAAATTTATAAATGTCTGCCGAAACCGCTGCTGATAGAGGTCCGCAGTTGAAAATAGAGGGTAGATAAGGGCATTGCTGCCCTTTCAGCCCCCTAAGAACCGGACATGAGACTTTCACCTCATCCGGCTCAAGCCCATCTCAAGCCACCTCTTGTACCAGTGGCCGGTTTCACCCATGCAATAAATGCATAACATGCCTCATAGCTGCAAATGAGCCAATGAAACCTGTGTAAGGAAATGCTCCTTACCGTGTTGCCTGCGCTATACTCAAAAGAAGCTTCCTTACGACCATTACTGATCCGAAGGCCGCATTTACAGACTTTTTTATTAACCGGATAAATCCGGTCTTTTAAAAAGTTGCAATCATTTGCTTGCCCTCCAAATTGAAGTTCTTCCATTTTTTCTTGCACGTAACGGACCAGGAGCAAGTCAGCCGGCTTCCGTCGCAGGGTAATGTTTAAACCCCTATAGTAGCTATTACCGCTACCCGTTTGCTTTTTGCCAAATCTTACTCTCGCCTCCCAACAGCTACCATTGCAGGTAGCCTGCCCTGTTGGTAAAACAGGGCGGTACACGGGGTTACCCTGTTGTCAGGATGAGACACGGATGGGTTAGCGCCGAACTATTCTCCGGACATGTTGATTATCCACGTAAACTGAGTTGTTAATAGTTTAGTACATGTCGTTGCCGTTTTGGCCGAAGCTTTAAAACTTTGTCAAACCCCTAAGCTCCTTGCAGGTGACGGTGATTCTAGCATTCGTTCATTTAATTTGCGCATACCACTCAGCTTAGCCCTACACCGATTAAGTCTATCGGTTATCTCAACTTCCTCACGGAAATCAACATCCAGTTTTACAACTGCTCGGTACATTGTCCCGGATGCTTACTACCGCCCGATTACTCAAGCCGCAGCTCTGGTAAGCTACTACTCGTGGAAGAGTAGGTTTTTTTTGTTACGGTTACCCGTATAAAACAATCCAACCATGACCTTGACAGGTCGCACAACAACGTCCTGCCTTGCTTGCAGCAATACTTTTGTTGGTGTCTGTGCATTGGGTGTACTATATTTTGGGAAGTCCAACCGTTTTGAGAATGTGGTTAGCTCTTTCAATTTTGTCCTTAAATAAGGGTTGGTCAGCATACTTATCCGTCAAGTTTGTATTAACCTTGAAACTTTTAGGAAGTTTTTTCTTGTCTGTTGTTGATTTAGTCTTCATGATTTACAAATTTACAATTTTCTGCGAACTAAAAATGCACCGTAAGTTATGCTTTTGCGAAAAGGTTCCCAATTTGTTTCGTTTAGTCCAAGTACGGTAAAGTCTTTTTCAATGGCATTCAAGTTATTAGTAATACCCATTCGGTAAAGTCTTGTTCTAGCTTGAGTACTCCCTGTTGCTATGATAGTAGCACCTGGATGATTATCCATAAAAGCGTAAAGAGTCGCAGCAACTGTTACCAATACTTTTTGACTATCGCCATTGTTAGTAACTGACAAATCGCTTAGAAAGCCTGTAATTGGATCTTTGTCACCAAACCCAAGATTGTAAAATCCTTTCACATTGATCTCAGAATAACGCACGACTTTTGTAACATTTCCCTTTGGTCCCACACTTACAAACTCAAACGTTTGGAAATTAGGTGAAGTGTCCACATTATAATAGTTATCCAGCATTACAGCTAAATTACAGAAACTTTGTTAACTGGAATTTGGTCACTTTCTGCATACCATAAAACGTTTTG